>DATBWY010000139.1:0-7414 GCA_036514555.1 Candidatus Subteraquimicrobiales bacterium | reverse complement strand
TTTCTTGCAACATGCTTTTAACTCCTCTAATATATAAGTATCGTTTGAATAGCGTTGTAGTAAGTCCACCATCAAAGTTTTTGGATGGGATTTTAGAATAACTTTCAGAAATTAGGGGACTAAAAAGCACTCTCAAAATCTTACCTCCTCGCTTGTTAAAAGACGGAAACGCGCCCAAGAAGAGAGAAGATATGGGTCGAAACTTTGGAGATTAAATGATGACTCGGCTTCTCCAAAAATAAAGAGTTTTGGGGGCCGTACAAGCAGATGAAGAAATTGATAACCTAGTGACAAACTGTGAAGCTTTTTACTCTTTACAAGCTCTCCGCGAAAAAGGGGGAGTGCTTTGCCTGAGCGTTCAAACGAAGAATCGACAACCAAGCGCGAGGTATCTTTCCCGCTGATCAAGAAACACCTGTTTAAAATCATTGCCTTTGATTGGGACGGAACAGCGGTTAAGAACCGCTCCGTTGATGCAAGCGTTGTAACCGAGACAATCGAAGGTTTGCTCAAGTTTGACGTCCTAATGGTCGTTGTGACCGGCACCAACTTTCAAAATATAGACCGGCAGTTTTCCCGGCACATTTTTGGGCCTCACAAACAAAGCCTTTTTGTCTGCGCCAACCGGGGATCAGAGGTCTTCGGCTTTGACGAACGCTTCCGGCCAGTCCTTCTTTTTAGAAGGGAAGCAACCGAAGATGAAAACAGACTCCTTGACAAGGTGGCCGAGGCGACCAAGGAGGCCATTGAACACCAGTCCAGCGCTACCATAGAAATCGTGTACGATAGACTCAATCGGCGCAAGATCGACCTCATCCCGGAGTGGCAAAACCCCCAGAAATCTGAGATTGGTAAGTTAGAGAGTGCCGTTCAAGATAGACTAAGAAAAGCGGGTTTTAAAAAGGGTCTCAAGGGGGCTTTCGGTCTTGCCGTTGACGATGCGAAAAAGCTTGGGCTAACTGATGCCAGAATTACAAGCGACGTTAAGCACATTGAGGTTGGCCTGACCGATAAATCTGATTCCATTCGCTGGATAACTACTAATTTAACCAAAAAACGCAACATCCCCTTCACAGATATTCTGATCCTGGGCGACGAGTTCGGCCCCATGGCCGGATTTGAGGGCAGTGACTACCGGATGTACACCGCCGAGGAACCGGGTATTTCCTATATTTCGGTTGGTAAGGAGCCCAACGGCGTACCGCCCGGGGTGAATCATGTGGGGGGAGGCCCTGACTACTTTGTACGCCTCATGGGAGAGCAGCTCGGGGTTCATCGAAAGTTCTCCCTTACTGAAGAGCCGTCTTTTCTTCTGGTTGAAAAGGGATTTAATCCTTTGCGGGAGCGTGAAATAGAATCTCTTTTCACGGTAAGCAACGGTTACCTTGGAACCCGCGGCAGCCTCGAGGAGGAGCGCTATCAGTCCGATCCAGCAACCCTCATCGCTGGTGTTTACTGCAAAATAAACCAAGATTTAGGCGAAGAGTTTGCGGTTGCCCCGGAATGGCTCTTCACCGAGGTATACGTTGATGACAAACCTCTGTCGCTTACTGATGGTAAAATCCTAGAACACAAAATCACCCTGGATATGAGAAAAGGGCTGGTCCATCGCAGGTGGCGACACCAAGACGAAAGTGGCCGAGTAACACTTCTAACATTCTTGCGATTTGCGTCACTTGCAGATCCACATGCCGCCTGCCTAAAGATAAACATTGTGCCCGAGAACTACACCGGACGCATTTATGTCCGGACCGGGCTAAGATTTACCAACAAGAGCCGTCGCTCCTTTGAAAGTCTTCGGATGGACGCTCGAGACCACCCCAACCTTGTGTGGGTGGCCGGCAAGGCGGCGGGAACCGGCGTTACCGTGGTGGAAGCGCAAGCAACAACTGTTCCGGAGGGCTTTGTCGCGCCTGAGCACCTTGCCAAGAACGAGAAATCAGCGGTTTTTGATGAATGGACCTGGCGGGTGAATATGGGCCAAAGATTGGAAATCCACAAGTTTGTGGCCTTATTCACCAGCAGGGAAACAGCGCGTCCCGAAGATAAAGCCCGGCGCCACGCGCGTCATCTTGCCGACAAAGGGTTTGATGTTATGCTCCTTGAGCACGCTCAAGAGTGGGATGAGCGGTGGGCCAATGCGTATCTCGTGATCGATTCTGACACCCGGACACAGCGATGGTTGAACTTTGCAATATACCACCTGATAAGTGCGGGAAATCCTAGTGACGAGAAAGTCTCGATTAGCGCCCGATCCCTCACGGGCACGGTGTATGAGGGACACATCTTTTGGGACACGGAGATATATATTTTGCCCTTCTTCTCCTTGACCTTTCCCGATGTAGCCCGAGCGGCTCTCATGTATCGCTATCATACTCTGCCGGGGGCTCGGAGAAAAGCTCAGAAAATGGGATTTAAGGGTGCTCTGTACGCTTGGGAATCGGCTTCGACAGGGGAAGAGATGACACCAGAGGTAATTGTGACATCAAACGGCAAGATTCTCCCGGTGGGCTCGGGAAAACTCGAACACCACATTAGTGCGGCGGTGGCCCGAGGAGTCTGGCTGTACTGGACAACGAGCAGAGACACCCGTTTCATGCTTGAGGCCGGGGCCGAGATTATCTTTGAAACAGCTCGTTTCTGGGCCAGCCGGGTTACGAAAAGAAATGGAAGATACCACATCGAGCACGTTGAAGGACCCGATGAGTACCATGAAGACGTCAATGACGATTTCTACACCAATGTGATGGCCGCTTGGAATCTTGAACGAGCAAGCGAGCTCGATGCTCATCTCCTACAAACCCACCCGGGTAAACTAGTGGCACTTAGGGACAAAATCGGGCTGGATGACTCTGAGCCGGAACAGTGGAGGAATATCTCGGCCAACATCTATGCTGACATGACGCGGCAGGACGGCGTGGTTGAGCAGTTTGAGGGCTATTTCAAGCTCGAAGACATTGACGTTCGAGACTATGAGCCTAGAACAGCGCCACTCGATGTTCTTTTGGGTCACGAGAGGGCACAGACCTCCCAAGTAGTGAAGCAGGGCGATGTGGTTATGGCCCTTTATCTCCTTGAAGACAGATTCAGGGAAGAAATTATCAGAAACAGCTTCGAATATTACGACCGGCGAACGGGGCATGGCAGCTCCCTGTCCCCTAGTATCTACGGTTTGGTCGCGGCGAGACTCGGCTTGGAAAATGCCGCCTGGAAGTATTTTGAGAAAACGGCCCAAATCGATTTGGCAGATAACATGGGGAATGCGGCCGGCGGAGTCCACATCGCCGCCCTTGGCGGACTCTGGCAACAGGTGGTCTTGGGGTTCGGGGGAGTTCGCGTCGCTGATAAAGGTGTATACATCCATCCAAAGCTGCCACATGAACTAAAACGCCTAGACTTTTCGCTGCTGTGGCGAGGTATTCGCCTTCACTTTAAGGTCATCCGGGGCGAAAAGATTGATATAATAGCGCGTGGTAAGGGCGGGTTAAAAGTGGGTATTTTCGGTAAATCTTTGCAGCCAATTATACCAGGTAAACATTACGTAGCACTGTGGGAGCATAACGCCTGGTCGAAATTTAAGTAATAAGCGAGGTGCGTTATGGCCAAAAAACCAGCAGTTGTCGGCCCCCTTGACGGATCAGAGATCGCGCTCAAGGCCCTTGGGGCGGCCCAGGCTGTCGCCAAGATTATGGACGCGATTCTTCACGTTGTACACGTGGCCGAGGGCAAGATTTCAGAAGACCGACTACTCGAGCGATTGAAGATAGATCGCTTGGAGGTGGGAACATGCCTTCTGAAACAGATAGCGGGCAATCCAGTTGAGGCAGTCCTCGGCTTCGCCACCGATATTGGGGCTAAAATGATCATTCTTTCCACCCATGGCTGGACCTATAACCGGGCTCATCTGTTGGGAGCAACCGGTACGGGAATTCTCCAAGGAGCGGCCATTCCTGTACTTGCTATTCGCCCGGACATGAAAAAAATGCCCCACCCCGATTGGCAACCGAAGAAAATGCTCTGCCCGATCAATGGGTCGCTGTCGGCCATAGCTGGGATGAAGGAGATATTTGAGCTGGCAGGGAGTCTTGGCACTAGTGTGGATGTCTTAAACGTTGCTGTACACGGTGAAAAGAGACCCACGGGTGTAGGAACCATGGCAACTTCCGAGTACCAGGATTATCCACACCGCGATATCCAAGCCTGGGCCGAAGAGTTCATTCGGAGATGCTGCAATTCGAAGCCTCCGAGCGTTGAGACAAAGATGTTTCAGCGAGCCGGAGATCCGGTCAAGGCAATCCTCGCGTTCTCCGAGGAACACAAAGCCGATTTAATCGCTCTTACCTGGCAGGGCCAGCTGGAGCCAGGTCGGGCCAAAACCGTCAAAGGACTGTTAAAAGTGACCGAACTGCCAGTTTTGGTCACTAAAACCTGACAAGAAGGCAGACGAGCCAAAATCATGACCGGGGCCGCAAAAATTGACTCTCTAATTTTTTTGTGGTACCTTATTACTATAAGTAAAAAAATTGCAGTCTTCTAGACTTGCAAACCGTTAGACAGCTATTATTTTGAAGATTTAATTTGACTTTTACCTAGTACAAAAACACTAGCAGCCGACCCAGTATTGATAGCCGAGAAAGCTAAAATAGGATGGTCGGTTTTTAACTTTTTTAGGCACTTTCTATTAAAAGAAAGAGTTTTAAAGCAGGACGAACGGCTCATTGAAAGAGGGGCGTGATCTAGGGGTTTAAGTGGCGGCGCCGGAAAAGCGTCTAAAGGATGAGTTTGAGTATCTGATAATCAGGGAAAGAGAAAAGATTGTAAAAGATTTAAAGCATTCTTTAGTTCCTCTGTCTAATCTCTCGTACCTAAAAACTTACAAAAATAGACTTCTTGCGAAAAATACCCTCGCGGCCCTGGAAATCCTCGGGACATTAGAAGAATTTGTCGAAGAAGCAATAATTGAGGTGCGCCATTGTATACGAAATCTTAGGTCCGATGACTTCTCTCCTCCCCCGGAGGAAACGCACCCGTTAGACGTGGGCGCTGTAAAATTTTTCTGGCAAAAAGAGATAGCCAGAGACCTGCACGACATCATTCTTCAAAATTTAACCGCTCTCTTCGTTGAGCTCCAATTTTGCCAAAAATTACTGGAATTAAGCTTCGCTAAGGCCCGAAAAGAATACCCCAGTCTTAAAAATTTACTTTTAGATTATAGACAAGATTTGGATCAATTTCCCTTTAGGCACAACCACTTAAAAAAAGATGACCTGTTGCTCCCTACCTTAAGTAGGTATATAAAAAATTTTTCCGCTCTTTCAGCGGTCAAAATTCGGCTAAAAGTGAGAGGCAAGGAAAAAAAACTTAGCCCGAAAATCCACGATAATCTGTTTCAAATTTGCCGGGAAGCCATAACAAACGTAATTAGGCATGCTGAAGCCAACAAAGTCGAGATAAATTTGGTTTTTGGCCGCGATCGATTAAGGGCCACCATTAAAGACGATGGAAAAGGCTTCGTTTTAGATAAATCCGAGGGCGACTACTTTGGTATCCGAGGAATGAGAGAACGAACTCAAATTTTGGGCGGCGAATTAGTGATTCACACCGCTCCAGGAATAGGAACTAAAATCGGTATGTCTATCCCGGTAGATAAGAGGGGATTTTAAATTTTTTGTTGCCATGAAAAGTAAAATCAAAGTTTTAATAGCGGATGACCATACTATGTTTCGCCAGACTTTGCGGAGAGTCTTAGACTCAAAACAAAATCTAGAGGTAGTTGCTGAAGCCTCCGATGGCAGCGAACTTATAAAAAAATGTCAGCAATCCCTTCCTGATGTGGTGTTGGTGGACTTACAAATGCCTAATGTCGATGGTATCGAAGCCACGAGGATCTTGAAAGAAGCCAACCCCAACATAGGCGTCATAGCCCTTACGATGCACGAAGACGATGAATATCTATTTGGGGCGATCAGAGCCGGGGTAAACGGTTACATCTTGAAAGTAGCTCCCCTGCACAAGTTGTTGAGATACATTAAAGAGATTGCTTTGGGTGAAAATATCCTTAATTCTTCGATTGCGAACAGAGTGATCGGGGAGTTTATGAAATTAGGAACGGCCTCTCGAACCGCGAAAACAAATAAACTTACCCCCCGCGAAAAAGAAATTTTACAGCTTTTAGCCAGTGGTAAGGCTCCCAAAGAACTTGCCCGGAAATTATTTATAAGCGAAAAGACCGTGAATAATCACATTGCTAACATCTACGGTAAACTTGAGTGCCACGACCGGACCCAGGCAATTCTTACCGCAAGCCGTCTAGGCCTGATTGAAGTGGAGCAAAAGTTTCTAGGTAATACCTAGAGTTACCCAGAAATACCTATAAAATGGGTAGGTAAAACAGCGGGTAATTAGCCTAGGCTAAAATAAGGAGAAAGACCTATTTTAAATGGGTCTTTCTTTTTTTTACTTTTAAGTTGGGGGGCGATATACGTTAATCGGCTCAGAGGTAAACTATGAAAGCTCCCAAAATGATGGGTCTTCCTGTCACCGTATTGATTGTTGACAATCACGCCAACGCCAGGAGGACTTTAAGGAAAGCGCTTAGTTTAGACAAAAGAGTAAAGGTTGTGGGCGAAGCTATAAACGGTGCCGACGCTATTTTGAAAGTAAGGGAGTTAGAACCTAACGCAATCCTGATGGACGTAAAAATGCCCAAGATGAACGGCATCGAGGCAACTCGTTACATAAGAAAGCATTATCCGGAGATCAAAGTGATTGTGTTCTCGGCCTATGACGAAGAGAGTTTGATCAATGAGGCCCTAAAAAGTGGGGCAAGCGATTATTTCCTAAAAAATAATCGGGTTGAAGAGGTTATTGAAGCCATTGTGCTTGGGTTTTAAATGATGTGTTCGGATCCCATTTAGGGGAATGTGTTTTATCTGGAAAGGGGGTGAGACAAATGTTAGGACTTTATTGTTGGGCAAGAAGCAGGCTTTATAGCTTGCGAAGTGAAAGGGGAAACGCTGCTGAGTATGGTCTCATAATCGCCTTGGTTTCGATCATGATTATCGTCGGAGCGACACTTTTGGGCACCGCTTTAAACGCGGCTTTTAACTATGTCGGCGGTGTGGTCGGCGCTGCCACTCCATAAATATGGACGGCACCCTGAGGCTCCGCCTTGAGGCGGAGCCTCCCCTAACAAAATCGCGTCCTTGGACGCGCTAATAATAGATGTTCTTTTGTTCGAAAAGTTTAAGTTTACCTTTCGCCCCAAGAGCAACCCAATAGGTACGGGGTCAATATGACTGATCGGTCACGATCGAACGTGAAAACCGAAGACGGTGGAGTAGCGGTGGAATTTGCCCTTTTATTGCCGGCGCTGCTGCTACTTGTATTCGGCATCATCCAATTTGGCATTTTG
>DATBWY010000138.1:0-3369 GCA_036514555.1 Candidatus Subteraquimicrobiales bacterium | reverse complement strand
TTTTCTTCGTTCCATGACCTCTTACGCCAAATAGTAATTTTATGGATATACCAAGATTTTAAAATCTTAGAAAACCGTTTAAGTCCTTCTTGATGTCCTAATTTATAGTCATTTCAGTTATTTGGCAAATTTTTAAAAGGCCATTAGGATGGGTCGTTCACTGTTCACAGCTTAAGCTACAGGCTTCAGGCCATCTAATAAAAATCAAAGGGGGACCCTGAATCAATACTGAAACGAGTTCAGCACAGGGCTCAGGGTGACAAAATGGACTTTGGCAACAAGCCCTTTATTTGGATTCTGAACTGTCCCGGATTTTCCAGCCTGCTGAAACAATCCTGAAATAAATTCAGGGTTCAGCATGACATTTTGTACTGCCTGCCCCGCTAACGATCCGCCTTGAGACGAGAGTTTTTGCGGTGGCCCTAACGAAATACCCGCGCTTATTTATTTGACCGCCTTCTCAAGAATTCTCTCGGCGAAGTGTGTTGAGAAAACTCCCTTTTTAAACCTGTCATCCTCAAGCACTTTCAAGTGGAATGGTATCGTGGTCTGAACCCCCTCAATTATGAATTCCTGAAGAGCCCTTTTTGCCCGAGCCAGAGCTTCATTTCGGTCGCGTCCCCAAACTATAAGCTTGGCGAGCATCGAGTCATAAAAGGGAGAAACCAAAAAACCCGAATATAGGTGTGAATCCAGTCTTACGCCAGGCCCCCCGGGTGGACTATAGAAATTTATCCTCCCTGAAGATGGCAGAAAATCACGCTCGGGGTCCTCGGCATTTATCCTAAACTCTATGGCGTGACCCTCAAGCTTAACCTCACCTTGAGAAACGTCCAATCTTTCTTTGGCGGCTATTTTTATCTGCTCCTTAACCAAGTCTATTCCGGTCACCATCTCGGTCACGGGATGCTCTACCTGAATCCGGGTATTCATCTCCATAAAATAGAAGTTGCTCTCCCCATCAACTAAAAACTCGATGGTGCCAGCGTTAGAATATTTAATGGCTTTAGCGGCTTTGACCGCCGTCTTACCAATTTTTTCCCTGATCTCCCCGGTCAGAGCCGGCGAGGGAGCCTCTTCAACTAGCTTCTGATGGCGACGCTGAATAGAACAGTCTCTTTCACCGAGATGTACGACGTTTCCGAAACAATCAGCCAGTATTTGAAATTCAATGTGCCTCGGCTCTTTGATGTATTTTTCAAGATAAACCTCACCGTTTCCAAAGGCCGCTTTTGCCTCTGATGACGCCGTCTTTAGGGAACTAAGGAGTTTTTTTTCGTCTTCAACGACCCGCATTCCCCGCCCCCCTCCTCCGGCGGTCGCTTTAACAACCAGAGGAAAAGAGGTGCTCTGGGCAAAGGTTAAGGCCTCTTTTTCCGTTTCCAAGCTATGTGTTCCCGGAATAACCGGAATCCCTGATTCCGCCATCATCTTTTTAGCGGCCGCTTTATGCCCCATCTCTCTGATAACTTCCGGTGAAGGACCGATGAAAACAAAACCGCTAGACTCACAAACCTCCGCAAACTGGTCATTTTCAGCTAAAAAACCGTACCCAGGATGGACGGCATCGGCTCCGGTGACCTCAGCGGCACTAATGATATTGGAAATATTTAAGTAACTTTTTTCCGGCGAGGAAGGCCCGATACACACCGCCTCATCAGCTCGTTCGACGTGCATCGAGTCCCGATCGGCCTCGGAATATACGGCCACCGTCTCAAGACCCATTTCCTTACAGGCCCTGATTATTCTTAAGGCTATTTCTCCCCGGTTGGCAATGAGAATCTTCTTAAACAAAACCAAAACCTCCAAGTCATGAGTCAGGTCGGCCTTCGGCCTGGTCATTGGTAAGGGAACCTGTTGAGCTAATAAGTCCGAAGGAATTCAGGGATTGCAGGGAGTCCAGGGAAAACAGGGAAGTTCCTTGATTTCTTTGATCTCCTTGTAATCCTTGCCATCCTTGAAATCCATGACCCATGACTCTTGTCCCTTGGCCTGTTACCTTTGTACCCTCGTCTTTCGTCTCTCGTTTTGTAGCCCTTCGCCTCTCGCCCCAGATTTTCGTCTTTCGTCTTTCGTCCCTCGTCTCATTCTACAAGTTCATACAAAAATAATACTTGGCCGTATTCAACGGGTTGGCCATTCTCCACCAAAATTTTCCTTATGACGCCTTTCTCCTCCGCCGTAATCTCGTTCATCAGCTTCATGGCCTCTAATATGCAAACCGTTTGCCCCTCTTCAACCTCGTCTCCTTCTTCCACAAAAGGAGTAACAGTCGGACCTGGAGCCCGGTAAAAAGTCCCAACCATGGGAGCGGTGATTTCTTTCCAGTGATCGGGATATTCAAGGGATTTCGCTTCGGGGCTTTCGTCCGCCGCTTTTGGATTTTTTGGTTCAATACCGCTTTCATAAAGAACGCCAGTTCCCTTCCGCACTGTTATCTTAGCTCCACCCTCCTCGACTACTACTTCACCGATTTCACTTTGTTCAACCACTTTTATCAGCTCTTTGATCTGATCGATGTCCATATAGTCATCCTCTCTGACTGCTCTTATCTCGCGCCCGGTCATAAACACTGTCTTCTCCGCCCCATCCTTGTGTCTCTCCAGATATTTCCTGGTCTCCTTGGGAAAAATAGCGTAGGATATCACATCTTCTTCGTTCTTGGCTAAATCTCCAATCTCTTTAGCATAAGTCTCGAAGGTCTCCTTGATAAGGACGCCTGGCCTTTTAGTAATCCTTTTCTTGTTATTTAGAATTATCTTTTCGATTTCCGGACTCATTGGGCCGGGAGGTTTTCCGTAAAGTCCCCGGACGTAAGCCTTCATTTCATCCGGTATCATCCCCCACCTTTTACCGGACAAAACGTTTAACACCGCTTGGGTTCCGACAATCTGGGATAGGGGTGTCACTAGAGGGGGATAGCCTACTTCCGCCCGGACCCGCGGAATTTCCTCCAGAACCTCGGGCAATCGGTCAACGGCTTTTTGCTCCTCCAACTGACTATAAAGATTAGAGATCATTCCCCCGGGAACCTGATGTGAGAAGACCCTCATGTGAGTTAGGGAGGTTACTCCCCGCTGGAGCCCTTTTCTGACCCGAACATCTTCGAAGTATTCGGCGATTTCATAGAGTAAATCAAGATCTAATCCAGAGTCGTAAGGCGTGTCCTTTAAAGCCGCCACCATCATCTCGACGGCCGGCTGAGAATTCCCAAAGGCTAGAGGAACATTGGCCGTGTCAACAATGTCTGCCCCGGCTTCAATGGCTTTGATGTAATTCATGGGAGCCATGCCCCCAATATAGTGGCAATGAATCTGGATGGGAAGATCAATCGCCTTTTTGAATCGCTCTACCAATTTGTAAGTACGG
>DATBWY010000137.1:0-8302 GCA_036514555.1 Candidatus Subteraquimicrobiales bacterium | reverse complement strand
CTTCCAACTTTTAACTTTCGCCTTTCCACAGGTTTACTGGTGCCCCCAGGGGAATTCGAATCCCCGCCGCCGGCGTGAAAGGCCGGTGTCCTAGGCCACTAGACGATGGGGGCATAGCCCCGCGTTGGCGGGGCAGTTCATAGTTAACAGTTGGTAGTTAGTAGCAAAATATTTGAGATTTATGAAAATAGTCTCATTAACTACAGACTGAGAACTAATAACTGATGACTCGTCGCCTCAAGGCGGCGTTGGTGGGCCGCGAAAGGATCGAACTTTCGACTCCCGGATTAAAAGTCCGGAGCTCTACCACTGAGCTAGCGGCCCAAAGCTAAAACCTTATCAAAGTTACAAAAATAAGGCAAACCTATTTTAACAAATTTAAGCAGTTGCCAGTAATAAACTTTAAGCGATTCTTGGCCGCCATTGCAAAACTCCATTTGCAGATTTTCTAAATAGGAACCAAAAATGTTCTCGAAACAATGGATTAATGGGCACTATTTGTAGTATTATTAAATGAGGCCCTAATCTAGCGACCCTAAAAGGGCTAAAGTTAGATTCAAGTAAACCTTAAAGAAAATTTTAAAAAAGGCTAACTTTTTTCAAACAAATAACCCGAATAATGATAGTCACAACTTATTGATATCCTAGGTAAACATCGTAGCAGGAACCACCCCAACAGAAAAAATACTCGTTCCCCGCTTTAGTACTAGAACCATAAACTTTCGCCCTAATTTCGGCACCCTAATCGAAAGAAAAAGAAGCGCATTCTGGGGCTGGTCTCTCTTCCTAAGCATCGGCTTTTGGATTGGAGGGGGAAGGTCGGTCCCAGAACCACCACAACACTCCTTGTAGTCGGACCATTTAGCCATCTTTTACCAAAAACCTAATTTTCGAAAATGGATAAGCCTCGGGGTTACAAAATTGAAATTTATCTCTTTTTAACTGTGCTCTCTTTCTCGCTACTCACGGTGGGAATGGCTAGCGCGACTAACTGGTGGCGGGACCTGCCCTCGAGCCGAATTGGCCTCCAACAAGCAAATCGCTTAGGAATTGAGGGATCCCAATATCTTACCAAAGACGAAATTATCACCTTAAAAGCCAATGTTGAATCCGAGTTTGCATCGGGAAGTTACTCCTGGAGCGAAGATGACCCCGGAAACAAAATTGAAATTCTCGGAGAAACAAATAAACCAGAACTCAAAGTTAAAGGCCAGACGGTGAGCAACCGCCTCGGTGATGCCCGTCTCATCCTGACTTTTCGTCCCGGGAAGCACCACGGGAAAAATAAGCCCCTCCGAGCCATCTACCCTCTTAGCGTCCTGAAGACCGAAATAAAACCAGACAGAGGGCAAAAAGGAATAACCGGGGACGAAGTTCCAAGCACACAGGACAATCCAAAAACATCTCAAAAAGAGGGTCAAAAACATTACGTCTCGCCCCGAAAAGAGGGAGCATCCGTTATCCTTAAAGCCAAAGTAACTCCGGCCGTAAACTTTAACGCTGTCCTCGAGTGGGAAGGCGGCGAAAGCGTGCCTGGTTATCCCGAGAAAAGACGAGTAGAGAGAAATAATCCCGAAAAAACTCACCTAAAAGTAAAAATAAAGAAAACTGGGTCCGTGATGGATGAGATGCTCGTGTGGGTCGTTTTTGCCAAAATTACGCCAACCCGAGTGCAAGAAACCGCTCTCGAAGACGGATTAGTCGATCCCCGTCGAGGGCCGGTTCAAGCAGGAAAACTCGTCATTTCCCAGTGGCGGTTTACCGCTACCATAATGCCCCCCTCCATAATTTCCCCAAATCCCCTGTCAGCCGACATTCCGGATCTCACCGGGCGTTCAACCGTTGATGTACCTGAGGCAAATAAAAAACATATTACAACCGGATACCGCATGCGCCACAGCGCTGAGAGAAAGTGGGATATATCAAGACAGATGAGGATCCGGGTTCATTCTCCCTCCCTTAACACTAATGACTATGACGAGAGCATAAAGGGTCAAATCTACCAGGGTTTAAGCTCGGAAAACAAAATGGTGATCGATTATCCTCAAGAAGAGGCCGAGGGAAATGACGATATCGGAACCGCTGATGAGGATAACAATCCTTACAGCAGTGCTGAGACCAAACCCGGGGCTTCTACCAAAACACCCTCTGGTGATCTTGCCTCCTCAGACTTACCGGTGGGTCCCGTGTGGATAAAAACAACCAGCGCCGGTGGCGACAAGCTCGAGTGGCGCTTTTATTTTAGAGAATTCGTGCGGCTAGAGATCGGTAAAAAGTGGTTTCTGATCTCCGATTTTGGAGACGGGGAATGGAAACACGTCGCCAAGGTCAAAAAGGACGCCGGGGACTGGGTTGATGATGGTTCTTACGCCGAAACCGGTAATCTCGGCTTCAACGAACCCTTCTAGCATTTTTTTTGCCCGCCTTCACTCCCCGCCAAAAAGCGGGAAAACTTGGAACTCGAGATCCTCTCAAAAGCTGTTAAAACTTTACTCGTAGGTTTCTCAAAGCGATATTGCGCGCAACGTGAGTCGAGGGTGAGGCCGCTTGCCTTGAAATTCCAAAACCTCTTATAATGGGGAAAATGTGGGTGTGACCTATCCTTGAAAGGAGCGTCATGGAGGCTACAAAAATCTTGTTAGAAGAAAAAGAAATGCCAACGTCCTGGTATAATATTTTGCCGGATTTGCCTAAACCATTGGATCCCCCTCTAAATCCGATGACAAAAAAACCGATCGGTCCCGAAGATTTAGCTCCTTTATTTCCAATGGGACTCATTATGCAAGAGGTAAGTCAAGAGCGCTTTATTGAGATACCCGAAGAAGTCCAAGAAATTTACAAGACTTATCGCCCCACCCCGCTGATTAGGGCAAAAAGGCTTGAAAAGCATTTAGGAACCCCAGCCAGAATTTACTACAAATACGAGGGCGTTAGCCCGGCAGGAAGCCACAAACCAAACACGGCCATTGCTCAAGCTTACTTTAACAAACAGGAAGGAGTAACAAGACTTACCACAGAGACGGGTGCCGGGCAGTGGGGAAGCGCCTTAGCGATGGCCTGCCGCTTAATGGGGATAGAGTTGACCGTTTATATGGTCAAGGCGAGTTACGAGCAGAAGCCGTACCGAAGAATTATGATGGAAACCTGGGGAGCCGAGGTTATCCCAAGTCCTAGCCCTCGCACAAAGGTCGGTCAGAAAATTTTAGCGGAAACTCCGGAAAACCCGGGGAGCCTCGGCATTGCCATCTCCGAAGCCGTGGAAGACGCCGTCGGGCGCGATGATACCAAGTACTCCTTGGGAAGCGTTTTGAACCATGTCTTGCTGCATCAGACTGTAATTGGGCTTGAAGTTCAAAAGCAATTTGAAAAAGCCGGTGACTATCCCGACGTTATCTTTGGATGTGTTGGGGGCGGAAGTAGCTTTGGGGGAATTGGTCTTCCCTATGTGAAAGAGAAGTTAGCGGGAAAAGATATTAGATTGGTAGCGGTTGAGCCAAAAGCCTGCCCCACCCTGACTAAGGGTAAATACGCCTATGACTTTGGGGATACCGCCGGAATGGCCCCGATCGTTAAAATGTATACTTTAGGGCACACTTTTGTGCCGGCTCCCATTCATGCCGGGGGCTTGAGATACCACGGAGATTCTCCAATAATATGCTCTCTCTATGACCAAGGGATAATTGAGGCTGTTGCCTATAACCAAAACCCTGTTTTTGAAGCGGCCGTTTCTTTCGCCCAAACCGAGGGGATAATTGTGGCCCCGGAAACGGCGCACGCCGTCAAGGCCGGTATTGACGAAGCCATTAAGTGCCGGGAATCTGGCGAAGCTCAAACCATCCTCATAAATCTTACCGGACACGGGAACTTTGATATGGCTGCTTATGACGCTTACCATCAGGGAAAACTTGAGGACTTTGAATATCCCGAAGAAAAAATAGAAGAGGCCCTAACTCACCTCCCTAAGGTTGGCTAATTGAGCCTGGGCCATATTAAATTATTTTTCTCCCGAGGTCGTCTAAGAGGTGACTCTGAGCACGGCGCTCTTATCAAGGGGGAGCAGGCTCCCCCTTGAGGAACCCCCACAATTTCCTATATTTAGGGGAGAGACTCGAGAAACAGCGGCGCCCCGCAACTGCGGGGTCGCTTTTTGAGAGTCGACCGAGTAGCCGCCCCGCAACTGCGGGGGAGCCTACAGACGACCTAGAACAAAATTATTTATGACCAACCCTCAGCTAAATTACCCTTTAACCAATCTAAACGTTAATAAACTCTCCAAATTTCCAAGCCATTTAGCAGGTTAAATTACTCCTGGTGATTAAATTTTACAAAAACTTAAAATTATGCTAATTTTTTTATAATAATAGAACTTAATAATAAAGGAAGAATCTGATTTTTTTGAAGCTTGAAACTAAAAGAAAGGTGCCGAGCGGGTTTTCAAGATTGCAAGAATTGGTAGCGGGGACCGGATTTGAACCGGTGACCTTCGGGTTATGAGCCCGACGAGCTACCAGACTGCTCCACCCCGCACCGAAATAAGTCCAAAATAAAGGGTTTTTGCGGTATAGCTGGAATTATGTTTACGCCCAAAGTAATCCTAACATAAACTTTTCAGGAGTGTAAAGAATAGCAGCTGGCAATTGTCTATCTACATCAGAGGAATATGACTTGGGCGTGGTATAGGGCATAATGACCAAAATTGAAGGAATAGCAACGATTAAACAATTAAAAACTTTTGCGATTTTTCCGATCAGTGTTAATGACAAAAGCAATCTACTAGAATCCAATAATAATTTGCAAGAAAATTGGAAAAGTCAACTTGGGCTGAATTAAATGTTAAATAAAAAGCTAGTTGTATTTTTACTTATATTGTCTCTAGTTAGCTTAGGAATTGCTCCGGCGGTCGCTGTACCTGCTCCGCCCGGGGCTACGCCTCCTCCGCCTCCGCCTGCGGCTCCGGCGCCTCAAGCACCGGAGGCTCCTCAACCACCGCAGCCTGGCCTTCCTCCAAGCCCTGCCGATCAAGCTTTGGCCAATGAATACGCACAGCTCACTCAGGTAAAAGACCAGATAAATGTGCTTGATAAAGAGCTAGAACAGGCCACTGAAGCCTATAACTTATCAAAAACCCAATTGGAGCAGACTCAAAGGGAGCTTGAAAAAGTTCGTCTGGAGCTAAAAGAGACAAAAGAAGATTATGACAAACAAGTAAAAACCTTTCGGACAAGAATAAACAAGATCTATAAAGAAGGAAATAGTCAGGTTTTAGAGCTTCTCCTTGATACTCAGGACTTCGCCGATTTTGTCCTTCGAATTCATTTCCTGGTCACTTTGACCAAAATGGATGCCGAGAAAACTAAAAAACTTAGGTCTCAAAAGGAAAAGATTAAACAAACCGAAAAAGAGCTGGATGGTCTGAGAACTGAGCAACTTACCGTAACCATGGACCTAGACCAAAAAAGAGTCGAAGTCGAGACAAAGCTTGCCGAAAGAGCGGTATTCTTACAAAACATTGATCAGAGAGTAAAAGATCTCTTAGGCGAAGAGAACCGGCAACTCTCTAGTGAACAGCAAGATTTAGTTCAACGCATCCTTCAAAACACGGGAGATCTTGGCATCAACGCCCGCCCAGGTTCTGTGGTTGACACGGCTCTTCAATACCTGGGGATCCCTTACCTCTGGGGAAGCGCTGACCCCAAAGTTGGGCTTGACTGCTCCGGTTTTACCATGAATGTTTATGCGAGACACGGTGTTAAGCTGATTCAATACAGTCGTACCCAGTACGCCCAGGGAACGAAAGTCCCTCTGGAGGAGATTATCCCCGGGGACTTGGTATTCTTTGGAAATCCCATCCACCACGTGGGGATGTATATCGGGGCCGGCTATTTCATTCATTCACCCAAAACCGGTGACTTTGTTAAAATCAGCCGCCTTTCTGGTTATCCCGAATACGCCGGGGCCGTCAGATATCCGCTTATAAATCGGTTTTAAAAATCGGCAATCTGTCCTTTTTAAAACGCTTTATTATCCCGTCACTTTTTCCCTTTCATTCCTTTTCAATCTTGCCTCTTTTTTCCTGAAGCAATAAGATATTGAGGGTGGTTCTTAAATCTGGTATAAAGGGAACGTCAATCACTCTATTTTGCTCGAGGTTTGACTAAATGAAAGAGTTGACAAACATCGCTTTAAACAAAGCCCAGCTTCTAGGGGCTACGTACGCCGACATCCGAACCATTGACTCCAAAAGCGAGTCAATCTTAATTAAAAACGGCAAGGTTGAGGCGATTACTCGTTCCGAAAACTCTGGTTTCGGGGTGCGTATCTTAGCCGATGGCGCCTGGGGATTCGCTTCCAGTTTTAAATTAGAACCCGATGAAATTGAATCAACTACCGCTTTGGCCTTTCAGATCGCCCGGGCCAGCAGTCTTGCCCTAAAAGAGAAGGTCGTTCTGGGGCCTGTCAGGGCTGTCAAGGACCATTATGAAACCTTGGTTGAGAAAGACCCCTTCGAGATTCCTTTGGCCACCAAACTAACTCTTTTGGCAGCCGCCGAAGAAACAATGAGAACTACAAAGGGCGTAAGCATTTCCCAAGCTTCACTGGATTTTTCTCAAAAAAACCAGATTTTTGCCTCGACCGAGGGCGCCTATATTGAGCAAAAAATTACAACTTCCGGAGGGGGAATAATGGCCCAGGCCATCCGAGGTGGCGAGATCCAGCAAAGATCCTATCCAAATTCACACGGTGGCCAGTACGGAACGGCTGGTTACGAATTTATTGAACCCCTTGGGATTCAGGAGAATGCCCAAAGAGTGGCCGAGGAAGCGGTAGCTTTGCTCTCGGCTCCGGCGTGTCCTTCCACCAAAACCACCCTCATTATTGATAGCTCCCAGTTAGGGCTACAAATTCACGAGTCTATCGGCCATCCCACCGAACTCGACCGGGTGGTAGGGATGGAGGCAAGTTTTGCCGGCACAAGCTTCTTAACCCTTGATAAACTCAAAAAATACAAGTTTGGTACGGACATCGTAAATATCACCGCTGACGCGACCATTCCCAGGGCCCTAGGCACTTTTGGCTATGATGACGAGGGGATTAAATCCCAAAGAACAAAACTCGTGGAAAAGGGGACTCTGGTTGGATATTTGACGAGCAGGGAAACGTCCCATCTCTTGGGAGAAGAGAGTAACGGAACGATGCGGGCGGATGGATGGAACAGAATTCCCCTAATTAGGATGACCAATATTAATCTCGAACCAGGGGGCCAAAGCCTCGAGGAGATAATCTCCCAAACGCGCGAGGGTGTTTATTTTGAGACTAATAAAAGCTGGAGCATTGATGATAAGAGACTTAACTTTCAGTTTGCTTGCGAGATTGGCTGGGAAATAAAAAACGGGAAACGCGCCAAGATACTTAAAAATCCCAATTATACCGGGATTACGCCTGAGTTTTGGGGTTCCTGTGACGCGATTGCAGATGAGAAGAGCTGGAAGGTTTGGGGCCTCCCCAACTGCGGAAAAGGTGAACCAACTCAAATTGCCAAGGTGGCGCACGGAACATCTCCTGCAAGGTTTCGAAATGTCCGAATTGGAGTGGGAAGATAGTTGACACGGTTCATATTCGGAGGTTCAGAGTTTAGTTATATAGTTCATGGTTCAAGAATTTAAAATGAAAAATGAAAAATTTATCCTGAGCTAAGTCGAAGGATTACAGATAAAAATGAAAAATGTAGTGGCAGAGCTTGCTCTGCTTTAGGCGAGTAAACTCGCCCACTACAAAAAAACATTTTGAGTTTGGATTGCCTCCCCCGATTACGATCCGCTTTAGGCGGAGGAGTTTTTGCGGCGGTCGTTTTTATTTTTGAAGTTTTCTTTTTTCACTAAGTAGTTCTTTCGGATTTGGAAATTGGGATTCGGTCAATGAATTTGTTTGTGATTTGGTGCTTGGGATTTGGGATTTGTGACTTAGGATTTCATTGGTCATTGGGATTTTAAAATTACGAGTTCCAGCCTCTAAATCTTGACAGGAGCAAACGGTGGCAAACTCGCAAAAAGAGTTAGAAAAAGTTTTGGACAAGGTTTTGGAATATTCTTCGGCCGATCAAACCGAAGTCTTAGCGGCCGAAAGAACCCAGGCTTTAACCCGGTTCTCAAACTCCCAGATACACCAAAACATGGCCGAGAAAAATATTCATCTTTCCGTAAGAGTAGTCAAGGATAACCGAATTGGCTGGTCTTCTACTCATTCCTTCGAAAAAAGTCCATTGAAAAAACGGTCGATTTGGCCTTAACAATCGCCCGAGCCC
>DATBWY010000136.1:0-3147 GCA_036514555.1 Candidatus Subteraquimicrobiales bacterium | reverse complement strand
AAAAAGACGCCCCGCCTGCCGCGAAAGATCCAAGAAGGGCCCGTAAAAAATTCCCACCGCTATGGTGGCAAATGCCGCCAGATAGACTCCCCAGCGAAGAGACGCGGGAATACGGGGAAAAGTGGGCTCTTTGGGTTTATCCAAGTAAATGACTTTCATGATTCTTACGTAGTAGCCCATAGATATAACGGTGTTGATCCCTCCGGCTAGAGCCAATCCAAGTTTTCCGCCTTCGATAGCGGCCCCAAAAAGAAAAAGCTTGCCCATGAACCCGGCGAGCGGAGGAATCCCTATCAACGACAAAAGAAAAATTAACATCGAGAGCGCAAGCAGGGGATTTCTTTGAGCGAGACCTTTGTAGTCATCGATTTCGTCGGCTTCGCGCCTAGTGGAACAGGCGGCCACCACCAAAAAAGCCCCCACCGTTCCAATCATGTAGGTAAAAATGAAAAATAACATGTAGCCGAAGGCAAGTTGGGTCGTGGTCCCTAAACCAATCAAGGCGTAACCGGCTTGTGAAATACTGGAATAGGCCAAGAGCCTCTTGATATTTTTTTGGGGTAAGGCCATCAGGTTTCCGGCGGTCATAGTGACATAGGCAAGAACCGCAAACCAGATTTTCCAGTCCGCCTGCACGGCGGGTAGCGCCCACAGAAAAACTCGCAAAACAGCCGCGAAAGCCGCTAATTTAAGAATGGCGGCAAGATAAGCGGCAATGGGAGCCGAAGCTCCGTCGTAAGCGTCTGGCGCCCAAAAGTGGAAGGGAAAAGCGGTAATCTTAAAGCCGAACCCTCCTAGGAGGAGAAAAATCGCCAGAATCAGGGCGTCCTGACCTTCCTTAAGATGTTTGGCAATGGCCTTGAATTCAATCTCGCCGGTAAATCCAAAAACAAGTGACATCCCATAGACCAGCATCAGGGAGGCAAAAAGACCGATCAGAAAATATTTTAGCGCCGCCTCACCAGATTTAAGCCGATGTTTTTGGAAAGCAACTAATACATAGGCCGGTAAGGCTGAGAGCTCCAATCCCAAGTAGAGAGTAATAAGATCGGCCGAGGCGGCCATAACTAAGGCCCCAAGCAAGGAGAATAAAAGTAGTCCATAGTACTCACCCTCGCGACCCACTGAGGTAGAAGATCTTAAAGAAGCCAGGATAACCAGAAGAATTAGACCTATGGAAGCAATACGCACGAACGCCGTTAGAGGGTCGGATGCGAAGGCCTTATTAAGCGCCATTCCCCAGTTCCCAATCTGCATGATGGAAATAACAAGAGCGCCTCCCAACCCCAAAATACTTAAATAAGGGATAAACGCTCGCTGGTTTTTGGGGATAATTAGGTCGAGAGAAAGAGTTGCGATAGCTAAGGCGGCGATCACAATTTCAGGCGCGACTAACTCAAGGTGCAGGTGCAACTTTCACCCTCCCATTATTGTTAAGATGTTCTTGACGCTCACATCAAAGATATTGAGAAGGAGAGTGGGATAAAGGCCAAAGAGCAGAATAAGAACTATCAGGGGAATGAGATAGGCAAGTTCAAAACCGCTTAAATCGGTTATCGATTTGAGCTTTTCCCCAATCTTTCCTAAGCTTACCCGTTGGATCATCCACAGAAGGTAACCGGCGGTCAGCACGATATTGAGGGCCGCTAAAACGGCAAACACCGGATGCAGGTGGGCTGCCATAATAACGCCCACAAGAACCAGAAATTCACCGATGAACCCCGAAAGCCCCGGGAGCCCCAGGGATGCCATGGAATCAAAGGCCAAAGCTCCGGCCAACATTGGCACTTTTCCCTGCATTCCCCCGAGTTCAGAAATCAACCTAGTGTGCGTCCGGCTATAAATTATGCCCACTAAAAGAAAGAGCATGCCGGTTGTCAAACCGTGGGAAACCATCTGAAACATTGACCCATCAAGCCCGGCCTCATTAAGAGCGACCAATCCCAAAAGGATATAGCCCATATGAGAGATGCTGGAGTAGGCCACTAACTTCTTAAGATCCCTCTGGGCCATGGCAACATAGGCCCCATAAATAATATTAATTAGGGCTAGTACCACCAACCAAGGGACGAACCTCTCAAAAGCGGCCGGAAAAGACGGCATGGCAATCCTGAAAAAACCATAACCCCCCAGCTTAAGCAGGACACCCGCCAGCAGAACACTAACGGCCGTAGGCGCTTCGACGTGGGCGTCAGGAAGCCAGGTGTGGAATGGAAATACTGGTATTTTTACCGCAAAGCCGGCATAAAAACCGAGAAAAATCGGTATCTGCACCGCCAGAGCAAAAGTTCGCCCGGCATTCCACAACTGGGTAATGCTAAAGCTTTTGATATCAGCCTGAAAATAAAGAGCCAAAATAGCGAGCAGCATTAAAACTGACCCTAAAAGGGTGTAAATAAAGAATTTAATGGCGGCGTATTCGCGTCTTGGCCCGCCCCAAATTCCAATTAAAAAGTACATCGGAACTAAAGTTATTTCCCAAAAAATGTAGAACAAAATGTAATCGAGCGCCACAAATACTCCCAGCATTCCCGTTTCCAGAAAAAGCATCAATGTAAAGTACTCTTTGACCCGCTCTTTTATCTCCCAGGAAGCGAGCATCGCCATTATGCTGAGAAGCCCGGTCACAAAAAGAAGGGCGATGCTGATGCCGTCAATACCCATGTAGTAGAAGATACCGACCTGCTTAATCCAGGGAATCCTCTCAATGAACTGCATTTTTTTGGCCCCGAAATCAAATTGGGTAAAGACATAGACGATAAATACGAAGGGCAAAGCGCTAAAGATCGTGGCGACTCTCCTAATGAGCATATCCTTTCCCCTGGGGATGAGAGAAATCACCAGTATTCCCAGAACCGGCGCGAACGTAATCATTGAAAGCAGTGGAAGTTTCATCTAGTAGCCCTCCTTACTTTTTCCCAAGAAAAATTACCACAATGATCAAGGTTAAAACGGTCAAAAACATAATCAGGGGATAGTCTTGAAGGTAACCGGACTGGATCCGTCTAAGCCTCTTACCAATTCCGGCAATCAAAAGACCAACTCCATTGACGGCACCATCAACTATCCCTAGATCAAAACCCCGGGCCAACCAGCCCAGCCGAAGATTTGTCCAGCCAAGGCTTTCAGTGGCCTTATCGGTCTTCG
>DATBWY010000135.1:0-15850 GCA_036514555.1 Candidatus Subteraquimicrobiales bacterium | reverse complement strand
CGTTGTGTCGCTCCAAGGTCCTTGGCCTTAGGTCATATATCAGATGTGAACTGTGAACCGTGAACTAGTTCCTGATTTTCCCAATTCTGTCCTCTTACATTCTGGCAAACTTTTGTATAATTAAATTACTAAAAATTTGAGCTGGATTTAGACTCCCGGAGTTAAATTGGATTTTGTAGCGATTGATTTTGAAACGGCTAATAAAGAAAGGTCAAGCGCGTGCGCTTTGGGAATAGCCGTCGTTAGGAATGGTCAGATAATCAAAAAAAACCATTGGTTTGTTAAGCCGCCTCAGAATTATTTTAGTCCCTTTAATATTTCCATTCACGGAATAACAGAAGACGCGGTCAAGGATAAACCGAATTTTAAAGAGCTTTGGCCGACAATAAGGCGGTATTTCGAGAACAGAGTGTTAGTTGCACACTACGCCGGCTTTGATATTGGCGTTTTACAAGAAGTCCTAAACGAGTATGAAATCGACTATCCCCAATTCAGTTATTCTTGCTCTAGGATTATCGCCAAGAAAGTGTGGCCCAACCGCATTAATTACGGTCTGAAAGTTGTGGCGGAATTTTTGGGAATTAAGTTTGTTCATCACGACGCGGAAGAAGACGCTAGGGCCTGCGCTCAAATTGTCATTGAGGCCTCTAAGCGGGCCGGAGCCGGCTCAATTAATGAGTTAGCCAAAAGGTTTGAGTTTAAGAACGGCCAAATGTACCCGGGCGGGCATAGGCCACTCAGATATTCCTTTGGCAAAGTAGAGAAAATCGTACCTACCACCGACCAGTTTGATCCGAAACATACGCTCTTTGCTAAAACCGTTGTTTTTACCGGAAAGTTGAGTTCTATGGTTCGAAGGGAAGCGGTTCAGAGGGTGGTTAATGTTGGGGGAAGATGTTCAAATTCTGTGAACGGGATGGTCGATTTCTTAGTGCTGGGGGAACTCGATTTCGCCAAACTGAATGGTGATAGGAGAAGCGCCAAGATAAAAAAAGTGGAGCATCTCATCGCTCAGGGGATTGAGGTTGAAGTAATAACCGAGAACGAGTTTTTAGAAATGTTGTGATCAGAAGAAAAAGGGGATAGCCGTTTTGAAGGGCTCTCGGGGACCAAGTTAGGCTAAAAAGTTAGGTTATGGCTTGCGGTGAGGCTAAGGTCTTCGCTAAAATTAAATGGGGTTTTCATCTAGGTCTGTGGTTGCACCCCGCCGTCGGCGGGGCTAGTCCAGGCTAGCTGCGGGCGAAAGGACCCACGTAACCCTGCGAAAGCGGGGGAGCATGGCGCAGTTTAGGTGTAAGTCCTCCGCCTTCGGGCGTAGGCGAGTGTGGGGGCAAAGACCAGGTCAGCTAGGTGAAAACCTTGTCCCCGTTTTTCTTTGATAATTCTTCGATGATGCATCTATCCCGGTACCAACCCCGCCTTTGCGGGGTGGTCCCGGACGTTCGCCCTAACGAGGCGTATCTTTGGACCACGAGCTTGCCAGTGGGGCCCATTTTCGTCAACAGAATTAAGGAACTTTTTCTTTTAAGTTTATTGCAAACCCTAATGTTTTATGTTAGCGTCAGGTGTACAAGTTAGCTCCCTTGCTCCAGAAAGATTTTTGTCTGCGGCAGATGCTCGCTGGCTGTAGATGAAGTGGGCAACCCTTAGAAGTGACTATTTTGCAGTGGGGTTTGGAATTTCTTGTGAATTTTGCCCTCTTTTGTTGGGGGTGAAAGGAGGGAACATTGGTGGCAGAAGGCGTTGTCAAGTGGTTTAACGCAGAGAAAGGGTTTGGCTTTATTACCCGCGAAGACGGAGACGATGTTTTTGTCCATTTCTCTGCAATCGAAGGCGAAGGCTATAAAAGCCTAGACGAGGGTCAAAAGGTCGAATTTGAGGTAGTTAAGGGCGACCGCGGACCAAAAGCCGAAAACGTTAAAAAAATCTCCTAAATTCCACAGCAGCTACAGCAAGTTTACTTTTGCTTTGTTTTCTACACTTCAGTATTTAATCCTGCAGAAATTCTAACCGTTAACAACAACTAGCTAGAGAAAGTTTTGACTAGACAGGACAACTGCAACTAAAATATTTAACTGCATATTGACAAAACAAGTGGTTTTATTTACACTATAAGTAGCTATGAGTCATCAAAATGTGGTGAGGAGCAAAATGCCCCAAAGTTCTCCTATCGTTCCAGAAGAGATCGAAAATTCCTTGTGCCAGATTCGCGAAGTTAAGGCGGCAAGGATTATCACTAAGAAGGATAACACTATTGATGAGGTTCACATTTTAGCGTCTCCCGAAAAAAATCCGAAGCAGCTGGTAAGAGATATCGAATCTCTGCTAATGGCAGAGTATGGGATTCCGGTGAACCATCGAAAAATAAGTATCGCCCAGACAGGCGTGGCTAAACCAGAGAAAACTGAAGACAAAAAGGAAGCAGAACTCTTTGAGAAAGGAAAAAAAACGGAAGAAATAAAGACAAGAGGGAGAGGAAGACCGAAGATCGTAAGCATCAACACCCAGGCGACTGGACTTCATACTACCGTTACGGTAAGACTCGAGCTCAATAATGTAGAATACGAAGGAATGGCTAAAGGACCAGCCACCCAGACTGGGCGGATAAGACTGGTCTCCCTCGCTACTTTAGACGCCATCGAAAAATTTACTCGCGGCGCCGCGAATTTTGCTTTAGAGGACGTCGATATCCTTTCCCTGGGGCGCGAAAGAGTAGTGGCTGCCTGCGTGATGCTCGTAACCCAGCTCGGAGAAGAAGTTTTTACCGGTTCCGCCGCCATTAAGCACAACGAAAACGATTCCATTGTCCGCGCCACCCTAGACGCTATTAACAGGCGGTTTACGTATCTCACCCTTCAAAACGCTACTCAATGACAAAAACACCCATTTAAACCCCATTTGCTAAGTAAAAATCCTAACGTGACGCTCTTACCCGATATTATTAATCCCTAAACCCCCATGCGCGGTAATCTTCTTGATAATTTTTATTATTATGGCGGATTACAATTAAACTGAGGGCGGGTCATAAAAATTTTTGTTTTAGGTCGCTTGTAGGCTCCGGTTGCGTATGCACTATTTTTTTGCCACTTTCACTCGCTTGCAACTTGCGCGACTTTGCCTGCCTGCCGCAGGCAGGGACTCAAGCTTACCTCGGGGGGCGAATTCGCAATTGCCCCGCTTGGCGGGCCGCGAATTGCCGCGACCCTTCGGTGCTCTTTCATCTCAAGTTGCTCAGATTTAGCTCGTTGAAAGCGGCATCTTTTTGGCACAGCCCCTTTTGACAAGAGGGTGTACTTGAAGTCGCCTCTTAAGCAACCTAACGATAAATAATTTATAATTATGCCCCAGGATCATTTTAACCAGGTAGGAGTGCCTTAAAAATTAGTACTTCGCCACCTTTAGATTTGCCGCCATTGTTTTTTGGGGCTAGCGAAATATGGTATTCTTAAATAAAATATTTTCGAGTCTTTGTCTGAGGTGAAGTGGAGAAAGGATTTTAAGAGATGGGCGTTTTGCCGTTGCGAACCTTTGGGGACCCGGTTTTGAGAGAGAAATCTTTCCCCGTCACTGAGATTAACGATGAACTAAAAATGTTAGTAAAAGATTTAGAAGATACCCTCCATGATCTCGAAGGAGTGGGATTAGCCGCCCCACAAATCGGGGTACTCAAACAAGTTTTTGTGGTCGACTTAGGCGAGGGGCCGGTGGCCTACATTAATACGGAAATAATCGCGAAAGAGGAGGAGTTTCAGGAGGAAGAAGGGTGCTTAAGCGTGCCGCCGGTAAGAGTTAGTGTCAAGAGATATAAAAAGATTAAGGTCAAAGCCCTAAACATAGACGGGAAAGAAGAAGTTTTTGAGGCGGAGGGTCTTTTAGCCAAGGCCATTCAGCACGAAGTAGATCACATTAACGGAATGCTTGTTATTGATCGGTTAGATAAGGAAGAAAGAAGCAAGGCTCTCTCAGAGCTTCGAGAGGTTGATCTATTTTTAAATAAAGCTGACGATTCCACTTCGTGAGCTCTTTAGAGATCGGTGCTTTCAATCCTTTAGGGAAGACCAATGTTAAAGATACTGTTCATGGGAACCCCGGAGTTTGCTGTCCCATATTTTGAGGCTCTTCTCGACCAAGGATTTGAGATAGTAGTGGTTGTTACCAAACCAGATCGTCCCCAAGGAAGACACTTAAGGCTGGTTTCCCCTCCCGTCAAAGAAGCCGCCCAAAGAAGGAAAATTCCATTTTTTCAGCCACCCACTCTAAAAGACGAAAAATTGAGCGAGATTTTGGCCCAATTTCAGCCTGATTTGGGAGTTGTAGTAGCTTACGGCAAGATTCTTCCCGCTTGGCTCCTATCATTGCCAAAATACGGTTGTCTTAACGTTCACGCTTCTCTTCTCCCCTCATACCGGGGTCCAGCTCCCATTCAGAGAGCCATTATGGCGGGGGACAAGAAGGTCGGCGTCACTATCCAGATAATGGAGGAAGGGCTGGATACCGGTGATATTTTAGCTCAAAGCGTGTTATCGATTGAGCCAGATGATACCGCTGGTACCATCGAAAAAAAACTTCAAAAGAGCGGGTCACAACTGCTGATAAAAACAATCCCCGATTTCGTTGCGGGCAAAATTTCCCCGGTAAACCAGGACGAAAGCGCCGCCACTTATGCTTCGAAAGTAGAAAAAGATGAGGCTCAAATCCGGTGGGATGAACCGGCCGAAAAAATTCGCGATCTCATAAGGGCCTTGAACCCGCACCCAGGAGCTTTTACTCTCTTCAGAGGGAAGAGACTGAAAGTTTGGCGAGCGCAGATCGTAAAGAATCTCGAGTTGAGCGCCCTAGCTTCAGAATTTGGCTCTTCGGGCGAAGTCGCACCGGGAACCATCATTTATCTTTCGAAAGGGCTGGTGGCGACGACGGCCACTGATCCTTTAGAGCTGGTAGAGGTTCAGCCAGAGGCTCGCAACAGAATGAGGGACGCTGAATTTGTTAGAGGTTACAGAGTAAAGATTGGCGAAAAATTAGGTGTCTAGCCGGATTCGAAATTTTAGGAGTTCTTGATGATCTTAAGGAAGGGGCGTTTAAACGTGATCCCGGGGACCAGATCGGTTTTCTTTTTTATACTGTTTTTGTTCCTGTTTGGCTTTTTTTTAGGTCCCTCGTCATGCCGAGAGCAGCCGTCGCCGGCTCAAAAATCCTCGCCTGATGAATCTCAGAAGGCTTCGGAGAAAAAGCCCGTTGAGGAAGTTGTCAAAAAGTATGTCGAGGCGGTTAAGAATGAAAATGTTGAGGTTATGTGGGAGATGCTTTCTGATAATCTCAAAAAAACCTTTGAGGCCCGAGGTCTGGGTAAAGACCAGTTTATGAGCCAAGCAAAACAGGAGATAACAACGGCCAATACTTTTCAAGGAACAATCACTGGCCTAAAAATTGATAAAATTGATTTTAAGAACGAGGAAGCAAAAGTTGATTTTACGCTGAAACGAACCATGCTCGAGGTCACCAAAAGATATACGTTAGAAAAGGTTGACAAGGAGTGGAAGATCAAAAACCTAAAAGAATAACAACTTTGGGGCGAACCCTTTTTTGCCGTTTACTCTGGACACTCAGAGCCGCAGTCGGTATAATAAATACTATATTAAGTTAATCGAATTAGTAATCAAAGATTGGTAGAAAAGATCACCTTCTTCTGGAGCGGCAAAGGAGCCGCAAATTTGACCTCGGAGGTTGAAGCGGGGTTAACATAATGCTAGAATGAAACCTGCCTTTATTCAGGGTTTTAGGATTGGAGAACTATATGATCCGCCCTAAGAAAATGTTTCTTAAGGATGATAAGGACTTTTCGGCTTGCTCTACCTTCGGGGTAATGAATCGGAAGGGCAAAAAATTTAACGGAGAAATGGCTGTTAAAGCCATCGCCAATATGCATGATCGCTCCAACGGATTAGGGGGCGGTTTTGGCGCCTATGGAATTTACCCGGAATACGAAGATCACTATGCTTTTCACATGATCTATTTAGATACCAGAGCTCGCTACGATGTTGAAGATTTCTTAAAAAAGAACTTTAATTTGGTGATGGCCGAAAAAATACCCACCAAAAAAGCGCCTTCCGTAACGGATCCCCCTCTTCTTTGGCGATATTTCCTGGAAGTGGGGACCAACAAACCACCCGACCAGAGCGAAGAAGATTATGTGGTCGAAATGGTAATGCAGATAAACGCAGAGATGGAAGGGGTTTATGTCGCCTCCAGCGGCAAAAATATGGGCGTTTTTAAAGGTGTGGGTTTCCCTGAAGATATTGGCGAATTTTACCGGCTTGAAGATTATAAAGGCTACAGCTGGCTTGCTCACGGCAGATTTCCTACCAATACCGTGGGATGGTGGGGCGGAGCCCATCCTTTTAACATTCTAAACTGGTCAGTAGTTCACAACGGAGAGCTTTCCTCTTACGGAATCAACCAAAGATATCTCGAGATGTACGGCTATAAGTGTACCTTGAAGACCGACACCGAAGTTGTTGCCTACACCATGGACCTTTTGAGGCGCCGTCATAAGCTTCCTTTTGATCTCGTTGCCGGTGTTATCGCCGCGCCCCTCTGGGAAGATATTGACCGGATGGATGATGATAAGCGTCAGCTTTATACGACCCTTCGCCAAACGTACGCAAGCCTTCTTCTTAACGGACCCTTTGCTTTTGTTATTGCCAACAGCGAGGAGATGATTGGGATTACCGATAGGATCAGACTTCGTCCTTTGGTTGCGGGGTATAAGGGTGATTTCTTTTATATCGCCAGCGAAGAGGCGGCTATTCGAGAAGTTTGCTCGAATCCCCAGAAGGTTTGGCAACCCGCCGGCGGGGAACCAGTGGTCGGTGTTTTGGAAAAGGCCGAAGAAAAGGTGGTTCACCTCAAACGGGCGGCCAAATAACCCATTGGCCAAGTGTCTAAACTCGAGTCTAAAAATTTGTTCCTCTGGCCAAAGATAATCAAGAACGAAACGGGATAAAATTAAAGGGGGTTAATTATGCGAAAAATCTATCCAAAGGAAGAATATTGCCTGGGATGTACCCTTTGCGAAGTATACTGCGCTGTTGAGCACTCGCGGTCCAAGAATATTTTTAAAGCTTTTAAGGAAACCCCTTCCCCGGTCAAGCGGATTCTCGTAGAAACTAAAAACCACGATGCTCTGGCGCTTTCTTGCCGTCACTGCGACGAGCCCGAGTGCATGAGAGCTTGCATAGCCGGGGCGATTACCAAAGACAAAGAAACCGGGGTGGTTGCCACCGATTATGATAAGTGCGTCGGGTGCTGGATGTGCATCATGGCCTGCTCCTTCGGAGCTATTAGGAGGGGAAGCGGGGAAAAGATCGCTTTAAGATGTGATCTTTGTCCTGACGCTGCCGAGCCCGCTTGTGTCGCCTACTGTCCTAACGAGGCTTTGGTCTACGAAGAAAGAGAGAAAGAGGCTGTTAGAGTCGGAGGCCCAAAAAAAGACGAAGAGGAAGAAGAGGAAATTTTATTCGATGGCTAAGCAGAAAACAGATTATCTCATAATTGGTAATAGCGCCGCGGGGATAAACGCGATTGAGGCGATCCGAGAGCGGGATAAAAAAGGAAAAATTACCCTCGTTGACCAGGAAGACGCTCCGGTTTATTCCAAACCCCTTCTTTCCTACTATATCGCGGGGAAAGTCGATGACGAAAAGCTGCTTTACCGGCCCCGGGATTTTTATGAGAAAAATGAGGTAGTAACCCTTTTTGGCCAAAAGGCAACAGCCATAAATCCTAAGCAAAAGAAGGTTTTTCTGGATAGCGGGGAAATTTCCTACGACCAGCTTCTCCTGGCTACCGGGAGCTCGCCAATTTTTCCTAATCTCAAAGGAGTCCATCTAAAAGGAGTTTTCGTGGTTCGGAAGTTTGCTGACGCTAAGGGGATTCTAGAGAGAACAAGACAAGCCCGCGATGTCCTCTTTGTCGGAGGCGGGTTTGTCAGTCTTCGGACTGCTTATGCTCTTCACCAGCGAGGCCTGAAAGTGACCATCGTAGTCGCCTCTGATCAACTTCTTTCTCGATCTCTCGACTTAGAAGCGGCCAACATTGTGAGAACACGGCTCGAGCAAAAGGGTTTTAAGATTATTACCGGTAGAGACGTAACCCAAATTGAAGGCCGGGAGGAAGTTGAAGGAGTTAGCCTAGACAACGGGGAACTGGTCAAAGCCCAATTGGTTGTGATTGGTAAAGGAGTGAGACCAAACGTTTCACTTGCTAGAGATTCGGGCATACGGGTCAATAAGGGCATTCTAGTGGACGATTATCTTCAAACCAACCAAAAACACATTTACGCTGCGGGGGACGTGGCCGAAACCTTTGATGTTGCCCGGGAGGAAAGAGCCCTTAACGCTCTTTGGCCAAACGCTACCGAGCAAGGACACATTGCCGGCTTGAATATGGCGGGAGCAAAAAGGAAATACGCGGGAAGTTTGGGGATGAATTCGCTTGAATTTTTTGATCTTCCTTTGATTTCAATGGGTGTAACCAATCCCTATGATAAGGAAGATTTTGAGATTCTCGTAAAAAGAGTTCCTGAAAAGAATATCTATAAGAAGGTTGTTTTAAAAAAAGGAGTTGTTAAGGGAGCGATCTTAGTAGGAGAAATTGATCGTGCCGGCCTTATTACCGGTATTATCAAAGAAAAGACCAACGTATCCGCGTTCAAAGAGGAACTTCTTGAGGAGGGTTTTGGGCTAATTAGACTCCCCGATTCCTTAAAGAAGGAAAAAATCCTGGAACCATAAAGAAAAGAGTTGATTAAGTTGAGAACATTTTTACCGCCGGAGTTTAAGGTAAAAATTGAAGATAGTAAGTGCATCCGATGCCAGGTTTGCGTTAAGCAGTGTAGTTTTGGAGCACTTTTTTTTGATGAGCAAGAAAACTGTGTTTGGTCAAAGGACATAAACTGCGTTGCCTGCAGGCGGTGTGCTGTTCTTTGTCCTACTGAGTGTATAGATATTATTGAAAATCCCCTCGTTTACAAAAAGCACTCCAACTGGACCGCCAAGGCTCAGAAGGACATCCTAAAACAGGCCGAAACCGGGGGAATTCTTCTCACCGGAACCGGCTGCGACATGCCTTATCCTATCTACTGGGACCACATCCTGCTAGACGCCAGTCAGGTAACCAACCCTTCCATCGACCCTCTTCGCGAGCCCATGGAGCTTCGGACTTTCTTAGGGAAAAAGCCTGATTTTCTGGAGGCAGGGTTTAAAGACGGCGCTGTTGCTGTTAAAACAAAGCTTACTCCCCAAGTGATGCTAGAGACGCCGATTATGTTTGCGGCGATGTCACTGGGAGCTATCAGCTACAACTGCCACGAGGCTTTGGCCCGGGCGGCCGCGGAGGCCAAAACGCTTTACAACACCGGCGAGGGCGGTCTTCACAAAAATCTTTACAAGTATGGTAAAAATACTATTGTCCAGGTAGCCTCGGGTCGTTTTGGGGTTCACCACGACTATCTTCAGGCTCCTTCGATGATTGAGATTAAAATCGGACAAGGGGCAAAGCCGGGAATCGGAGGGCACTTGCCAGGGGAAAAGGTAAGCGCGGAGATCTCGGAGACCCGAATGATACCGCAAGGGACCGACGCCTTATCGCCGGCACCGCACCACGACATCTATTCGATCGAAGATTTGGGCCAGCTGGTTTACGCTCTTAAAGAAGCCAGCAACTATGAAAAACTGGTGGCCGTAAAAATCGCGGCGGTTCATAATTCAGCCGCTATCTCGTCCGGAATGGTAAGGGCCGGGGCGGACGTGATTGTGCTAGACGGTCTTAGGGGAGGAACCGGCGCCACCCCCACCACCATCCGCGATAACGTTGGTATCCCGGTTGAGCTGGCTTTAGCCGCGGTTGACGATAGGCTGCGCGAAGAAGGCATCAGGAACCAAGCCTCGCTTGTTATTTCCGGATCGATTAGATCCAGCACTGACGTGGTAAAAGCGATTGCGCTGGGGGCGGACGCCGTTTATATTGGTACGGCAGCTCTTATCGCGATGGGCTGTACGGTGTGCCAGAAGTGTTACACTGGCAAGTGCGCCTGGGGTCTTGCCACCCAAGATCCAGTCTTAACCAAAAGAATCAACCCCAATGTCGCCACCAGAAGATTAGTGAATCTCTTGCGGGGTTGGAGCCTGGAAATCAAAGAGATTCTTGGGGCCATGGGTATAAACGCCATAGAGAGTCTTCGGGGAAACCGGTTGCGATTAAGGGGAGTAGGTTTAAACGACACCGAGCTAGGTATCTTGGGGATAAAACACGCCGGCCGCTAGCTTCGCAGGGATTAGGGAGTAGGGAGGAGTCAAAAGAGAGTTTGGTGTTAGATTCCTTACTTGCTTGCCCTAAAGAGCGATCCATTAAAGAACGGAGACTTATTACTTTTTAACAGCAAGGAGATTAGTGAAACAAGCGACTAAAGGCGCTATGATAATAGACGCCGATGGCATCCATTACAAAGAATTAAACAATATGATTCGAACGGCCATTTCTGAAGGAGTGCGCAAGTTTAAGCTAAAAGGGGTTAATGGCCAAAGATATATTGGTACAGGCATTAATGTTCCGGTTGAGATGGATATTTTTGGAATCCCCGGGAGCGACCTCGCCGCTTTTATGGATGGTCCTCGGATTGTCGTTCACAATAACGCCCAGGACGCCATTGGAAACACGATGAACGAGGGCGAGATAATAGTGCACGGTCATGCGGGAGATGTTGCCGGCTTCTCAATGCGGGGAGGACGGGTTTTTATCGAGGGAGACGTTGGTTACCGGGTGGGAATTCACATGAAGTCTTCTCCGGATAAGGCCCCGCTTTTGGTTGTTGGCGGGGTAGCACACGATTTTTTGGGTGAGTATATGGCCGGCGGAATCCTGATTGTTTTGGGATTAACTTCAAAAACGGGAAAAATTCCTAGTCAGTTTATTGGAACTGGAATGCACGGTGGGGTGATCTACCTGAGGGGAAGAGTTGAGCCACATCAACTAGGGAAAGAGGTCACGCCCTTAGATCTTGATGATGAAGACAAAAAGCTTTTGCAGTTACATCTCACCGATTTTGCCAGATATTTTGATGTTGATTTGAAGAAGATTTTGAATGTAAAATTTACCAAACTTTTGCCTCTTACTCACCGTCCCTACGGCCGCCTCTACGCCTACTAAAACCCCGAACCCCCGGGGGTCAATGAAGCCTTTTTAAGTTTTAATACCTATCTTTTCAAAGTAAAATATGCTCTTAAAAATTTAAGATAAGAATTTAAAGTGACCGGTCAAATGGTCTGGCAAGGTCTGACCTTTGCGTGGTTAACTCTTCGTGGTTAAAAATTTAGTGAGTAACGGCCGATATTAAAGGAAAATGTTATGAGTCTACTAGGAGGAGTAATGGAATTAAACGAGCTTTTAGCCCAGCCGGTCACCTTTAGGAAGAAAGTTTTTAAACTAGGGGGGAACAAAGTCTCCGTTTTTGATCCACAGGGGGGCTTAGTTCTTTTCGTCAAACAGAAGGCTTTTAAGTTAAAAGAGGACATCAGGGTTTATTCGGATGACAGCTTGAAAGAAGAGCGCCTTTTAATTAAAGCCAGGAAGATTATGGATTTTCGGGCCGCTTACGATGTGATTGACCCCAAAACGAACGCAAAAGTCGGGGCTCTAAGGCGTAAAGGATGGTCCTCCATCATTAAGGATCAGTGGGAAATGCTTAACGCGGACGACCAACCCATTGGTTCCATTTCAGAAGACAGCACCGCTCTTGCTTTGGTTAGACGTTTTCTCACTAACCTCATCCCCCAGAGTTACGGGTTCAATGTTAACGGACATAAAGTCGCCGAGCTCAAGCAGCACTTCAATCCGTTTGTTCTTAAAGCTTCCTTGACAGTTTCTCCCGATAACGGCTTTGATCCGAGAATCGCTTTAGCTGGGGCCGTTCTTTTAATGACAATCGAGGGCCGCCAACAATAGATGGGTGAAAATAGTTTGCGAAAAATGAACGAAGTGAAAAAGGCCGGGTCAAAAGACCCGGCCTTTCTGTTTTTCGATCTCGAAAGATTACTCGACAGTTACTTTGTAGCCGCGGGTTGTTTCTTCAAAGGGCACATCGATTGATAGCAGGCCCGATTCGAACTTTGCTTTGGCTTCGTCAGGTTTTACTTCATGGGCGAAGGTGTAGCAGCTTTCGTATTTGAAATCATCGCCTTCAGCGGTTATACAAAAGCCGTTTTTTCCCATATCAAGTTCTACTGTGTTCTTTGAAGCACCGGCCAAGTCTATTTCAACATAAAAACCGGTGTCGTCATCGTTGTGGGCCACCCCAACCATCGGCTCAAGAACCCTTTTTTCTTTATGTTCCATAGGACTTACCTCCTTGGTAATTAGACGTTTTATATTAAGCTTAAGCATAATAATTTTTGAGCATTAAATCAACACATATTTCTAAGTTTTAAGATTAAAAAAGTCAATTTTATCTCGTGTTTGACTTGATTTCTGAGCCACCGAGTTGTAATTGGACATGTTTTCCAAAAATTAACCCTATTTTTCTATTTTTTGTCCGGGCCCTTGTTTTTGTCCATGTTTAAACAAGCTGAGTTGATGCAAAAGCGCTTTCCAGTGGGTTTCGGGCCATCATCAAACACGTGGCCTAAGTGCGAGCCGCAGCGTCCACATATTACTTCGACTCTTTTCATGCCCATGCTATCATCGGGTTTAAATTCCAGACTTCCCTCGGAAATTGGTTCATAGAAACTTGGCCAACCGGTTTTGGAGTCATATTTGGTATCGGATGAAAAAAGCTCGTTGCCGCAAGCGGAACATTTATAGATCCCTTGTTCTTTGGTTTGGTAATATTTGCCCGTAAAAGGCCGTTCCGTTCCCTTTTCTCTTAAGATATGGTATTGCTCCGGAGTCAGCTCTCTTTTCCATTCGGCCTCTTCTTTTAACATTTTGTCTTCCTGTTTTTTATTCATTTCCACTCCTTCCGAATCATTTTTGAACCGACTCTCCAGCTAAATTTTACCGCTAAAAAGTCTCACAAATAAAGATCAAGCAGAGAAAGAAGAATTCTTAGACCAATAGAAATTTGAAGCAAGTATATGCTGATTATGAAGATTCCCAGTGCGAAGTGCCTATTTCTCCAGGGTGATTTGATGCCCTTTATCATTCTCGAAAAAACGAAGGTCGTCACTAAAGAAACCGCGATAATTAGGCCGACTGTAAAGTGGGGCGGATAATTGAAGATAGAACCCTGATCAAGATAAGCTACGCTAATTCCTGCCAAAAAGCCCGCGACGCCCATTACAACCCAAATTGGCCCAAATCTTCGGTGTTTTTTTATCGCCTTTGCATTAGGCCTTCCGCCTTTTCTTCCTCGTCTTATCTTTAGTCCTAGTGATGCCTGGTAAACGAGCAAAAGCAGCACGGAGAAGTTGTAAAGGCCGTGAAGCGAACCGAGATACGCGATAATCTTTTTTTCAACCATATAAACATTTTAAAGCAAGATCATTTAAAAAAAAGAAAGTTTCCAAGAATTCGTTCAAATTTTTAAAAAGGTTTTCAGGTGCGCTGCTTGACGGTTTACTATTTATAATTCACGTCGTAAATGTAGATAGTACTGTCGCGGTAGTTTGAGACCCAAAGCCTTTTACCATCAGGACTTACCGTGGCTCCAATGGGATGAATACCGGTTTTTACGGTAAAAATCTGGGTCATCGTCTCGGCATCAATAACACCGACGTTGTTGTCTAAATTGTTACAGACAAAGAGAAATTTCTGGTTGGGAGCAAGCTCAACGGTTCGAGGCTGTTTGCCGACGGCCGCCGCCGCCACTACTTTGTCCGTGGTGGTATCAATTTTTTGAACCTTATTCAGCGCGTTGCTGCTTAAGTAAAGATAACGCCCATCCTTTGTCGTAACTAAGTGACGGGGGTTGGAACCAACATAAATAGAGGAAATAACCTGGTGGTCTTTTCGGACATCAATTTTGGAAAGAGTGGTTCCCCCCATATTGGTGACGTAGGCATATTTTCCGTTCGGAGTAAAGACAACTCCTCTGGGAATACGGCCTACTGAGATATCTTTGAGGCGTTTAAAACTTTGGGCCTCAAGGACTGAGACCGAGTTTGAGCTCCAGTTGCTTACATAGACCCATTTTTCATCCGGAGAGGCCTTGACTTCTTTCGGGATCACGCCGACGGGAATTTCCTCCGTAATATCGCCTTTTTGCAGGTCAATCACGACCACTTTTTGGGCATTATACATCGCCACCCAGGCCAACTTTCCTTTCTTGGTAAAGGACGCCTCCACCGGTTCTCCGGGAACCGGGATTGTTTTGACGATCTTAAAAGTCTTCGTGTCGATGAGCTCTACTTTGTTGGCATAAAGGCTGTTCACTAAAACATGCTTACCCCCCGGAACCATTTCGATTGATTTCGGACCAACCGGGACGGGGACGCTTTTAATTTTGGTGAGCGAGACAATTTTTTTGCCAAAGGTTTCCTGGGCAGGATCTGCGGGAGCTGAGGGTTTTTGCGGCTTTTGATTAGCCGTTTTCTGTTTCGATTTGGTCTCTTTTTTGGCTAGGACCTTCGGGGAAAGTTTTTTACTGCAAGAGGAAGTAATAACGGTTAAAGCGATCAGAACAATAAGGCCAAGAAGATAAAAAGTCCTTTTTAATTTCATACGGAGCCTTAGTTTGATAGGGTTAAAAATTAGTTAGATGATACCCTAGGCGCCTTTAAATGACAACAGATACCTTCAATTAGATAGACGTGACTGAGCTTTGGTAATGTCCAAACTTCCGGTAAAAACCGAGGTTTTTCACTAAAAGTAGCTGGAGTTTTAATCCAGGCACCAGCCCGCCTCAGGCGGGCGGTTCGGGATGTTTGTCCCGATGGCGTTGGGCTGTACCAGGGCTTGCGCACGGGGCTCAATTTTCAAGTATATTAAGAAAAGCCCCATTTTTCTTTACTATCGGGCGAAGACGGACGAAGAAGATTGGAAAACAGAAATGAGCAAAAATTTTGTGGTTGATCTTACTGATCAAGAAATAGAAAAATTAAAGGCGTATTTGGCGCGCAATAATTTTGTATTCCGGACCGTAAATTACGCTCTGTTTAGCGCCGCTGACCCGGCCCAAAAAGCAACTTTAACTGTGTACGAGAGTAAAAAGTTGGTACTTCAGGGGAAAGAGACTGAGGGAATTAGAAAGGGTTTGGCCGAAGAAGTTCTGGGATTTAAAGACGACCGCGAGCAGGACGACAAAGAGAGCGATAGCTGGATTGGTACCGACGAGTCGGGAAAGGGAGATTACTTCGGTCCTTTGGTGATCGCTGGGGTTTATGTGGACGAGAAAAGCCTGTCAAAACTAAAGGCACTAAACGTTCGTGACAGCAAAAGAATCACCGACAGCGTCGCAAAAAAAATGGCCGAGGATATTAAGGCAAGTTCCTCGTACTCCATTGTTTTAATCGGACCCCAAAAATATAACGAGCTATTTGAAAAAATGAAGAATCTAAATATTATTCTTGCTTGGGGTCACGCGAGAGTGATCGAAAACTTACTCCGAAAAGTTAACTGTAGGAGAGTTATTACGGACAAATTTGGAGACGAGAAGTTTGTCAAAAACGCTTTGATGAAAAAAGGGAAGATGGTCAGCTTGGAGCAGAAATTCAGGGCGGAGGATGATATCGCGGTTGCCGCCGCTTCGATTCTCGCCAGAGCGGCGTTTTTAAGCAAGCTTAAGGAACTTTCAAAAGAGGTTTCACTGGAATTACCCAAGGGAGCCTCGTCAGCGGTAGAGGAAGCAGCCCAGGCGTTA
>DATBWY010000134.1:0-3295 GCA_036514555.1 Candidatus Subteraquimicrobiales bacterium | reverse complement strand
AGCCCAAAAGAGGCGGTCGAAAAAGCGTTTCAACTTGCGGGAGCCAAGCCCGCGCGGTCGCCTAAAGGCTAAAGTTTGATAATTCTCCCCTAATCTTCGTTTCTTTCCTCACTATTTTGCCAAGGGCCCAAACTATGGTTTGAAACTAATAAATTTTTAAATGCGTTTTATTATTTCGGATAAGAGAGTATTGTTTGCGGATAAAAGAGGATTATTTGTCTCTGATTTTGGTTAGTGGTATATTTAAGATATAAATCCTTAAGACGCTGGTTATCGCTCTGTTTAGATTGCCTGACTCTTAAGGCAAGGGCAGAGTGTTAATCCGCACTCGGAAAGGAGGGGTCTAGTGCGAAGTAGTGTCGATGTTCGCAACTATCTCCAGAATAAGGACATTCCCCACGAAATTTTTTTGGTGAACAACCCTACAAAAACGGCCGAAAGAGCCGCTGCTTTGCTCAGACTTAAGCCTTCAGAAGTGGCCAAATCGATTCTTTTTATGGCCGAAAGTAAGCCGGTTCTAATTGTCGTTCCCGGCAACAAAAAAGTTAATTACAAAAAATTAAAGCACGTTCTGGGTACGGACCACGTTCACCTCGCTCCAGCTCAAAGCCTTCGGGATTTAACTGGTTATCTGATTGGAGCAACTCCGCCCCTGGCTCACCAGACGAAGATGAAAATTCTCATCGACGAGAGCATTATGTATCTTAACGTCATCTACACGGCGGGGGGCGAGTTAAACGCGATGCTAAAAATAAGACCCCAGGATTTAAAGAAAGTTTCTGAAGCCCAGATTGTTGACATTGCCCAAGATTTGGAAACTTAACTAGAAGCGTTTTTAGGGTAAACTTTTGAAAGAAGCTCTCCTTTACGAAAAATTAGAAAAGGACAAGGTAAAGTGTAACCTTTGTCCCAAACGGTGCGTTATTGCTCCCAGCAAACGCGGTTATTGTCAAGTAAGAGCCAATGAAGAAGGCATTCTTTATACCCTAGTTTACGGCAAGTGTTCTTCGGTAGCGGTCGATCCCATTGAGAAAAAACCACTCTTTCATTTTTACCCGGGGAGCTCAGTTTTTTCTTTGGGGACCGTTGGTTGCAATTTTAGATGCATCCACTGCCAAAACTGGACCATTGCTCACGCTAAACCCGGAGCGGCCGATAATTTGAGGCATATCCCCCCGGACGAAGCGGTTCAGCTGGCTAAAGAGTATCACTGCCAGGGAATCGCCTGGACCTACAATGAGCCCACCATCTGGTTTGAGTACACCCTAGATACGGCAAAGCTTTGTCAAAAAAAAGGTCTGTACACTGTCTATGTTACTAACGGTTACATAACCGAAGAGGCCTTAGACATGATTGGGCCCTACCTAGACGCCTACCGGGTTGATGTCAAAGGGTTCAGCCGCGATTTTTATAAAAAACTGGCCAAGGTCAGCGACTTTTTTCCGGTTTTGGATATGGCGATTTACGCCAAGCAAAAGTGGAATATGCACGTCGAGATTGTAACTAACGTTATTCCCACTCTTAACGACGGGGAGGAAGAATTAAGAGGTATAGCCCACTGGATAAGAGAAAATTTGGGAGAAGAAACTCCCTGGCACGTAACCCGGTTCATGCCCCATCTGGAACTTTCTCATCTGCCCCCGACTCCGGTAAGAACCCTAGAAAAAGCGAGGGACATTGGCTTTAAAGAGGGGCTTCACTTTGTTTACATTGGAAATGTCTGGGCTCATCCAGGAGAGAACACCTACTGCTATAACTGCCAAAACCTGGTGATTGAAAGGACCGGATACAATATCAGCCTTTTTGAAGTGGAACAGGGAAAGTGTAAATTTTGTGGCAAAGAGTTAAATATTCGTCCTCCTTTTCCCTGAAATCCTTAAAATCCGTGAAATCCTTGCTAATCCTTGAATTCCCTAAATTTGGAGGAGAATTTAAACGGTGGAAACAAAGTTAGCTTTTTCTTCCGGAGGAGTTATCTTCCGTGAAAATGAGGGAAAGATAGAAATTGCTCTTATTGCCCGGGAAAATGGTAAAATTTGGTGTCTTCCCAAAGGCACTATAGAAAAGGGGGAGAGTTTGGAGGAAACCGCCCTCAGGGAGGTCGCCGAGGAAACCGGCCTGGAAGGAGAAATAGTTAAAAAGATCGGAAAAATTGAGTACTGGTTTTACTGGAAACCCCATAACACTCGCTATCATAAGTTTGTTTATTTTTTCCTCATGCGCTATCTGAAAGGGGACCCTCAAAACCACGACTGGGAAGTAGATGAAGTTCGCTGGTTTCCCCTGGAAGGAATCTTCAAGGTTCTTACCTACCGGAGTGAAAGAGACATTGTTAAGAAAGCCCAAAAACTCCTTGCCGAAGCAACTAAAGCCAGAAAAAACACTAGGGAAGGAAAAAACAGTACCCCTGGAACGCCTTCCCCGGGAGTGGCAGGAAGCAATTAACCATCTTTCCCGGAAAAAAGGGATTTTTTTTCTTCTGGGAGGGGCAGACAGCGGCAAGACCACTTTTGCTCTGGCTCTGGCCAACTCTCTTAGAATATCCGGCGTAAAAGCGGGTCTTGTCGATTCCGATGTAGGCCAGTCCACTTTTGGCCCCCCGACCACGGTTTCGATGGTAACCGTAACTGACCGCGACGAAAATTTGCGGTCTCTTAAACCCCAAAGCTTATATTTTGTTGGTAATAACTCTCCTAAAGGCCATTTTTTGGAAGTGATTGTGGGAACCAAAAGGATGGTTGAAAAGGCCCAAGAATCCGGCGCGAGCTCCATAATCGTCGACACGAGCGGCCTGATTGCACCCTTTTACGGTACGACTCTTAAGTATCATAAAATTGATCTTCTCCAACCAACCCATGTTGTCGCTTTTGAGAGGAGGGGCGAGCTAAAAGAAATTTTATCGGCCATCCAAGGGAACAAGAGTTTCCAGATAATCCGGCTCAACGTGCCTCATCAAGTTAAAAAAATTTCCCCCCTGGAACGGTACGAAAGACGGAAGAAGAATTATAAGCGTTATTTTTCCACCGCCAAGGAGATAGAGTTGGGTTGGGAAAAAATCGCGATTTATCCTCCGAAATTGGATCTCTTCAAGGCGCGCGATCCCTTTAATCTGTTGATTGGTTTGAGAGACGAACTTGGGGAAACACTGGGGTTAGGTATTTTAACCGGGCTTAGCGAAAGATCGTTAAAAGTTTTGACTCCGGTTTCAGAGGCCAAAAAAGTTTCTACTATTTCCACTATCGTCTTAGGCGCCCTTAAAGTGGAGCCTTCCGGCGAGGAAGTGGGAAGAATTACT
>DATBWY010000133.1:0-2747 GCA_036514555.1 Candidatus Subteraquimicrobiales bacterium | reverse complement strand
CCGTAGGGAACATCAAACACCCGCCCGGCGTCTCTTATGGCCGCCCGGGCTTTCATCGTTCCGAAAGTGATAATTTGGGCTACTTTATCCTGGCCGTATTTTTTGGTGACATACTCGATGACCTCGTCCCTTCTTTCGTCGTCAAAGTCAATGTCGATGTCGGGCATGGAAACTCTTTCGGGATTGAGAAACCTTTCAAAGAATAGGCGGTGCTCTAAAGGATCGACGTTCGTGATGCCCAGGGCGTAAGCGACGATGGAACCGCCGACGCTGCCCCGACCCGGGCCGACCTTTATCCCTCTTTCCTTGGCGAACTTAACAAAATCCCAGACCACCAAAAAATATCCGGAAAAACCGGTTTCTTTGATTACTTTTAGTTCATAGCTAAGGCGCTCATTAATTTCAGGGGTGATTTGACGGTACTTTTCTTTTATCCCTTCCTGGCACAGTTTTTCGAGGTAAGAATGGAGATCGCCGCCTTCGGGCGCCTCGTAGTGGGGTAGATGAATCTTACCAAAATCCATATCGACGTTACACCGCTCGGCGATGGAAAGAGTGTTTTCGAGAGCCTGAGGAAGGTTGGGAAAAACTTCGGCCATTTGTTCGGCCGATTTAAAGTAGAACTGGTCCGAGCCAAACTGAAGTCTTTTTGCATCTCCGATAACGGAGCCGGTCTGAATACAAAGAAGGGCGTCGTGGGCGGTATGATCCTCCTGGGTAGTGTAGTGAATGTCGTTGGTTGCCACTAGGGGCAAGCTTAGCTCCTTTGAAAGCTCAACCATTCCCTGATTAACCGCGCCTTGATCCTCTAAACCCTGTTCCTGGAGCTCGAGAAAAAAGTTGTCCGTCCCAAATATACCGGACAGTTCTTCGGCCGCTTTTTTTGCCTCCTCTTTTTTGCCATTCTTAAGAAGCTTTGGTATTTCCCCAGTTAGACAGGCGGTAAGCGCAATCAGGCCATCGTGATATTTTTTGAGGAGCTCCTTATCCACCCGGGGTTTGTAATAAAATCCCTCGAAATAGGCCAAAGAGACCAGTTTCATTAGGTTCCGGTAGCCCTGATTATTTTGGGCTAAAAGAAGGAGGTGATTGGCGGAGTCCTCCTTTTTGGAGGATTTATCGAAGCGGCTCCGGGTGGCCACGTAAATCTCGCAGCCGATGATCGGTTTTATTCCCTCTCTTTTAGCCGTTTCGTAGAACTCAATAGCCCCGTACATGCCGCCATGATCGGTCAGAGCCAGGGCCGGCATTTCGAACTCTTTGGCTTTGCTAACCAAATCTTTGATGCGTGAGGCCCCGTCTAAAAGCGAGTATTCGGAGTGGGTATGTAGATGGACGAAATTCAGTGACATTTACCGCCCTTAAATTAATTATTAGAAGACACATTCTCTTTAGTTTATCAGATTTTTGGGGAAATTTAAGCCCAGAGTTTATTAAATCTCGAACTCGATTTTCCCCTTTTTGAGGCAGGTAAGCATGTCTCTTTTTATCAAGCGTAGTCACAGAAGAAAGAGGTTACTCCCAGAGCAGCAGATTATGCGAGCTAACTTTAAATATTTGAGGTTGCATCGGAAATGAACCCCAAAAGTCCTACGTCGCTATTAGTGCCTTGCGGTGCTTTTTAGGGATCCCAAGCACCAGGTAAAGGACCAGGGAGACTCCGAATAAAATCCCTCCGAGGCCAGCCACGACCAAAATATTTCGTTTAAGTTTGATCAAAATTGGGTGGCTTATGATAACAGTTTTGGTTAGGGACTTAAGAGGATAGTAAAGGTTAATTTTACTGGGGACTCCCTGGGAATAATTTGCTTTTGCTCTAGCTATAGTATGGTTTGCTTTGCCCCTTACTCTTTGCCCATTTTGGGAGAGGAACGTATAGTTAGTGCGAGCTTTCATTTCCAGTTCATACCAACCCTTTTCATCCCCGCCAAGCTTGGAATTTAGAGAATTGAAGTCAACACCCATTTTGGTTTTCCCATTAATTTTCTTATCTTCCCTGGGAATTTTAGAGTTTAGGCCTTCAGTCAATCTTCCTTTGAAATCACCCCGATCTAAAACAAGCTTTGAGCCATCTTGTCTTTTTCCTTCAACTTTCCAATTTACGGAAAATAAAGCGGTGAGCGGTGCTATTTGGTCTTCCTTGGTTCTAGTGAGGAAAAAGGTGAGGGAGCTATCCAGTCTTTCAACGTTTCGGGCATCAAAAGAATATGTGAAACCTGAAATAGGGTGGGAGACTTTACCTTTAAACACCATAATTTGGGGGGGGCGGTAATTGTGAGTAATAGCCTGGTATTTTCTTTCCCCTGGAGCGACATCTCCTTCAGTTTTACAATGCTCCTGGCATTCAGGCTCTGAATGTTCGGGGTGAATCGAAGAGCCGGTAAATGAGATAAATGAAACCGACAACGGATAATCCAGGATAAGGGTAACGGGAGACCTCTTGGTGATGGCACCGTCTGGCAAAAGATAAATAATACTACTTAAGACCACAATAACAGCGCCAAGAATTAAAGTTATTAAGCTAATCTTTTTTAAAATAAGGCGTTGATTCATCTGTACCTCAAGTCAAACCCCAACAGTGTCTCTCGAAACGGCACTTTCGGTAGGGTACTTTTTTGAAGCCCAATTTTGAAATTTAGGGAGGGCCTTTAACCTTGCCAATAGCCCTCCCTTTTGTGCTTAAGGAGTTACGATAAATTTCCCCATCATTCCTAACTCCGCGTGAACATCCATATGGCAGTGATACA
>DATBWY010000132.1:0-4261 GCA_036514555.1 Candidatus Subteraquimicrobiales bacterium | reverse complement strand
GGGCGGCGGATTTGAGGGCGGAGCCGGCGTTTCCAACCTTAAGAGCGTCTCCAATTAGATAAACTTCCTCGATCCTCCCCTCGATCTCCTTAAACAAACGGTTATTTGGTTTTCGGGTAATGGCCAAAACGACGTAATCTGCCGGCAGGATTTCGCTATTTCCGTTCCGGAGCACCTTGACACCGCTCGGATCAATTTCCTCGGCTTTGGTAGAAGTTAAAACTTTTGCGTTCTTTTCCTGGAGTCGGTCGAGCAGATCAAAACGATTGATCTTATTCATGTCTAACAGAATATCTTCGAGTATCTCTACGAGGGTAACCGTGGCTCCCAAGTCTGCCAGTATTTCGGCGGTTTCGCAACCAACAAGACCTCCCCCAACTATCACTGCTCTTTTGTCGGCAAAATCATAAGAATCAACTCTACCCCACAAATCATGGGCATCAATTACCAGCTCCAAACTAGAGCCGGGAATCGGCGAATCAAGATAGGAGCCGGTGGCAATTAAAACCACATCGGGGTTGGATTGAACAATTTCTTGGGGTGTAACCTCCCTATTTAAAGTGATTTTGAGCGGAAGCTGGTTAACAGTGTGAATTAAATATCGGTCGAGTTCGGCCACTTCCTTTTTGTGAGGAGCGAAAGAAGCCAGATTGTAAATCCCCCCTAAGCGATCCGTTTTTTCGAAAAGCTCAACCTGGTGACCTTTTTTTGAGGTCATTATGGCTGCTTCCAGGCCAGATGGGCCTCCTCCTATTATCCAAATTTTTTTGCTTTGTTCGGCCGGCGTAGTAACTGTTTTAAACTCTTTCTCCATCCCAAGTCCCGGATTGACGGTACATCGCCTGCGGGGGCCAACTTTGTGCTTAACGGTGCATTCGTTACAGGCGATACAGCCTCTGATATCCAAGACTCTGCCTTCGGCGGCCTTCAGTGGAAAATCGGGGTCGGTAATAAGCGCTCTGGTCATCCCGATAAAATCAGCCTTTCCCTGAGACAAAATTTCCTCGGCCAGGCGAGGCTCTTTAATTTTTCCCATGGCCCCAACCGGAATGCCAACTTTCTTTTTGATTTCAGAGGCCAAAGGAACCAAAACCCCTGAGGGCAAAGAATAAGGCGGGATGGAGTATTTTTTGGTCTTTTTGGTTCCCCCGGAGACAAGAAGAGAGCTTGCCCCGGCTTCTTCCAGCCATTGAGCTACTTTTTTGGCCTCTTCTAGTTTAAAACCGTCTTTAAGGTATTCGTCGGCCACTAACTTTACTTGGATGGGAAAGTCTTTCATTTCTTCTCGAATGGTTTTAACAACCCCCGTGAGAAATCGAGCCCGGTCATCGAGATTTCCACCGTATTCGTCTTCTCGGCTGTTGCTCGCGGGTGAAAGAAACCGGGAGAGAAGCCCGCCGTAGGCCGCTTGAATCTCCACTCCATCAAATCCGGTAAGACGAGCCTGCTTTGCCCCAAAAAGGAATCGTCTAACAAGGCCCTTGATCGCCAGCGGAGTTAGAGTTTTGGTGAGATTCCTGTCATCCTGATCTTTGGCGGGATAAGAAAGTTGAACAAAAACCTTGGAACCCTCTTGGCGCAACGCTCGGAGAAACTTTTTTAAGCCGGGAAGAAACCGGTCTTCATCAAGACGAAACTGGTGTCCACCTTTGTAATCAAAGGGGTAGTTTAGAGGCGGGCTTTCCACCACGATGAGGGCCGTTCCACCCTTGGCTCGAGCCCGGTAAAACTCGAGCATCTGCTCGGAGACTTGACTATCCTTGGCGAAACCGGCCGGAAAAACGGACATCATGAGGCGATTTTTAAGAGTGAGGTTTCCTATTTTTCCCGGTTTAAAAAGATTTTTGAAAGGAGTGTCCATCCCTCTCCCTGGGATTGCGGTTATAGGTTATAGGATTTAGGTTTACGCCTAAACCTAACACCTCAATCCAAACACCTGAATATCTTCAAGCTATCTGCTTGACTCTTGAGAGTCAAGGGTTAAGAATAAATAAAAACGGGCGAAAGGTTTGATAAATGTTCTCTAGGAGAAAATTGAAGGGTGCAGTGCTTTTACTATCGGGACTATTTTTGGCGATCCTTTTCTCTTTTGGCTGCGCCCAGCGAGTAGAGAAAAAAACAGATGAAACGAAGGAAACGAAACCTTCTAAGAAGGAAGGAGGGGACAAAAAAGTGTTTGTTCTAAAATCTTCTGGTCTTAAAGATGGGAAAAGGATGCCGCCCAAATACGCGAATAAAGGAGTGTCTGGAGGAGAAAATCTTTCTCCTCCTTTTGAGTGGAAAAATATTCCTGAAGACACCAAGAGCTTTGCCTTAGCCATGGTTGATCACCACCCGGTTGCCAAAGAATTTGTTCACTGGTTAGTTATAAATATTCCGGCCAGTGTGAATTCGATCGAGGAAGGAGCCTCCGGGGCGGGTAAGGTGCCGCCTGGTTCTAGAGAGCTAAATACCGATTATGGCGTCCCGAAATACGGGGGCCCCAGACCACCAGCAGGAACCGGCAATCATCCTTACGAAACAACTATTTATGCTTTAAACGTGGAGAGTTTAGAGTTAAGTCAAAACGTGAGCCTTGACCAGTTTTTGGCCGCTCTAGAAGGTAAAGTCCTGGCAAAATCCAGCCTCACCAGCATGTTTTCTCAGTAATCGGCCCTAAATAACCGCGGTCACAGTCAACAGTCAGACCTCGCTATCGTACTTGAAGTATTTGAACTGGTCTTTTAAAATCTTACTTGTAAATTTTTCGCTCGTTAACTTGAGCTGACCATCGAACTTGTCGAGAACTAAAACCTTAAGAGGGCCTCAAGCCCACAGTCTGACTGAGAATTGTCATCCCGAGCCCTGTGCTGAACTTGTTTCAGCATTGTTTCGGGATCTTCCGGTTCCAGGCAGCAGTACAATGGGATTCTGAAATAAATTCAGAATGACAAACGAGCGATTCCCGTGTTTTAGGTCGAGCTCCCCGGATGTGTACCCCAGATTAAACTACCGGAACTTAGTCGCATCCGAGACTGGCTCTGGTGGCTTGGATGATTGTTGCCAGCAATGAAGCTGCCTCTATTTTAGAAAAGGTCTTTCCCGTGGATTAACGCCAGTTATTTCAGGGATTCGATGATTTCGCGGCAGAAATAGGGAAGGTCACTGGGGAAGCGGGACGTGATAAAATTACCGTCTTTAACGACTGCTTTGTTCACAAACTCCGCTCCGGCCGCGATTAACTCATCTTTTATCGGAGGGTAACAGGTAAGCTTTTTATCGGAAACCAAACCGGCCGAGGCTAAGACTTGGGGCCCGTGGCAAATAGCCGAAATTGGCTTCTCCTGAGCATAAGCTTTCTTTACAAAATCTAGGATTTGGGAGTTTGTTCTTAGTCTTTCCGGAGCCTTCCCGCCCGGGATAATAATCGCGTCAAAGTCTTCGGATTTAACTTTATCAATCGAGGTATCAGCTTTAATAGAGTGACCCTTTTTGCCATGGTAGGTCTTCTCGCCGGTACCAATTACGGTAACTTCGGCGCCGGCCTCCTTCATCCGGTAGTAAGGATAAAGAGCCTCCAAATCCTCGAAGTTTTCCTCGATTAAAATGGCGATTTTCTTACCTGAAAGTTCCATCTAAGAAATTTCCAAATCCCAAGCACCAAATCCCAAACAATGACCAATCACCAAACATCCAATTACCAAAAACAGTTTTTGTTTAAGATTTAGACCATTAATAATTGGAATTCCTGCCGGCAGGCAGGTGTTTGCAATTTGGAATTTAATCTATATGCTATTTAACAACTGACCATATATGCGACTTTATGAGACGCACTTCTATATTCGGTCACCCGGAACTTGTTTCAGGGACTCAAGGGATGCTGAAACGAGTTCAGCATGACAGATTAGTGCGAAAGTCGCGCGTAACAACTTGTTAGCAGACGGGATATTTTCCTTCAGCGAGTTCCTTGGTGAATTGTCCTATATTCGCGAGTTCCGCATCGATTACGGTCCTCACTTGATTCTCAATCGAGTCTAATAAAACCCCCGTCTCTAAAATAAGCTGAGCCGAACAAATCTTGGGCTGGTCAATGGGTGATCCGATCTGAGAGCATAGCCAGACGTAAACCTCCCTTATACCCGAAACTTGCTGATATATCTCGTTAGCGATCTTGTGCGTCATAATGTTATAGATTTTTCCCACGTGGGAGACGGGATTTTTGCCGGCGGCCGCCTCCGTTCCCATCGGTCTGTTCAAAGCAATCACCCCGTTTATCCGGTTC
>DATBWY010000131.1:0-14996 GCA_036514555.1 Candidatus Subteraquimicrobiales bacterium | reverse complement strand
ATGAGAATAGCCTATTTCGATTGCTTCTCGGGCGTAAGTGGAGACATGATTTTGGGGGCCCTTTTGGACCTGGGACTTTCTCTTCCGGCTCTTGAAGGTGAGCTTGGGAAGCTTCCCCTAAAGAAGTTTAAGCTGGTCTCCCGTAAAGTCACGCGGGGGAGGGTGGTCGCGACCAAATTCGAAGTTTTGACCGACGAGGCTTCGGTTTCGCGTACGTTACCGGAGATCATAGACCTAATTGAGCGAAGCGGCCTGGACACACCTCTTAAAACCCGGGGGAAGGAAATTTTTCGGCGACTGGGCCGGGCCGAAGCCAAAATCCACGGGGAAAGCCCTGAAAAAGTGCACTTCCACGAGGTTGGCGCCCTGGATTCGATCGTGGATATAATGGGAGCGGTTATTGGCTTTGATCTGATGAAAATGGGGCGAGTTTACGCCTCTCCGGTAGCCATCTCCGAGCCGGCACCGGCCACCCTGGAAATCCTGAAAGGAGTGCCGGTTTATGGGCGAGCGCTCAAGACCGAAATTACCACCCCAACCGGAGCGGCAATCCTTAGGACCTACGCCCAAAAATTTGGTCCGGTGCCTCCGCTAAAAATTGAGGCGACCGGCTATGGGGCCGGCACCAGAAAGCTAAAAACCCCCAATGTGCTTCGGGTAGTTCTGGGCGAACAAGAAGATAGAGAAGACGCTGGCTTTGAGGAACTGAGCCTCCTTGAGACTAACGTTGACAACACTAACCCCCAAATTTTCGAACACCTTATGGAAAGGCTTTTTCAGGCCGGGGCCTTAGATGTCTGGATGAATCCGGTGTATATGAAAAAGAACCGTCCCGCGGTAACGGTCTCTGTGCTCTCTCCTTTAGGTTTTGAGACTCAGCTTGTGGAGATTCTTCTTACTGAAACCGACACTCTGGGGGTGCGCGTATCGAAGAGGCGACGCCAAAAAGCTCTCCAAAAGTTGGTTAAGGTGGATACAAAATTTGGGAAGGTGGCGGTTAAAATTGGAGAATTTAATCAAAGGGTGGTAAGTGTGGCCCCGGAATACGCAGCCTGTCTGAAGCTTGCGAAAAAACACAAGGTGCCTCTAAAAATAGTGTTCGAAGAGGCAAGGGCGCGGGCGAAAAACAACTTCGGGTTCTAGTCTTGGCTCTGAGCAACCATAAACTTGTACTCCGTGGAGTTATTCTTGGTGTTCTTCTCTTTGGGAACCGGTCCGGCCGTCACCGTTAAGAGATTAATTACGTCTTTTCCCCGGGCCGGTTTAAGCCTGGAAAAGGTGACCGTTTTTTTCTCTCGGGGCTCAATGGAAACAATTCGTATTTCTTCCTTTTGTTCTTTAACCTTCTCGGACGATTTGAGGGTGGCTATTACCGGCAAGTTGAACTCAATCTGATTACCCTGGTTCTCTACCACGGCGGTCACCGTAAACTTATTTGATCTTGGAAGCACCGCCAGTTTCCGGGTTTTAAGAAAGTTTGTTTGCTTCGGATTTACCGAAATATTCACCATATTCAGGCCGTGACTTTCCTCCAGATTTTTGATTCCTTTAAGGTTTTGAAGATACGGGATGAGGCTTATTTTTTCGTAGGCCGCCTCTTCCTTCAAAAATTGGGACTTAGCGATTTGGACCGTTACTCCGGCCTTTTCGCTGCTCTCCTTGGCGCGACTAGCAAACATCCTATAGGCCTGATCGCTTAGGGAAAGATCTTTTAAGGCCTTGGCCACCTGGGCGCTGGCCACTTCCAAGTCCTCATCCTTCAGGGCATTGAAAAGAGCGGGGCCATAGTCATCGAGTCCTTTGGCTCTAAGCTCCAGGGCAAGCACAAAAAGGGTGTGGCCCTGCTTCATTGTTTCAGGGGCCTTAATGGAGTTGCCTTCCTTGGTAAGTCTCTGGTTTTCCTGGGCGTACTCTTGCAATTTTTTCTTGAGTTCGGGACGGGAGGCCTTGGCCACGTTTTTCTTGAGACCATTAAAGCCCGAGGCCACCTCATTGGACTTGGTAATCACCTTGTTGGTGCTCTCAAGATAGCGGGTTATCGTCCTTGTCTCTCCTCCAAACGAACTAAAAATAAGATACAGAATGAGGACAATTACAACCACCAAAAGAATGTAGGCTCGGGGAGAAACCCGGGTTCGCTTGCGAAAATAGTCTTTTTGCCTTCTTCTATTATCTTCCACTCATCCCTCTTTGTTAGGCCTTTTGCCAGCCTCGGAGTCGAATGGTGCCCCCGACTGGACTCGAACCAGCACAGCCTCTCGACTACAGCATCCTGAATGCTGCGCGTCTACCAATTCCGCCACGGGGGCTTTACCTCCAAAGAATCTTACCCAAATTTAACCACCGTGGCTTCATTTCCTAAATATTACTTACTTGAGCACACCTACTTGTGGCAGGAAGCAAAGCTTATTCATTTTGGAGAAGAAACTCGTTTGGCCAGCCGCCTGAAACCACGATTATTACATTTTTCCCTCTAATGTTCTATAATTATAGCACTTATTCCTTTCTGCCCCGTAACCCACTTTAAGCAGGAATTAAAGGGTTCTCTGTGGAAAATATCCTCAAGACTATGGCTGAAAATTTACTTTTTGAAAGATACCGGATCATAGATAAATTGGGCGGGGGCGGGTTTTCCGAGGTCTTTAAGGCCTTTGACACTCGGATGGAACGGGAAGTAGCCATCAAAAAGATATCCGCCCATCCCAAGGGCGCTACCCGAGCTGTTCGGGAGGCCAAAACAGTTGCCTCTCTAAACCATCCCAACATTGTAACCCTCTATGACTTCGTGGAGTCTGAGACCGGCTATTTTCTGATAATGGAGTATCTCAAGGGGCTCACGCTTTCCGAAATTATCTCCCGCAAGGCGCGCTTTACAGAAGAGGAGTGTCTGGCGGTGGGGCTGGAAGTTTGTCTGGCCTTAGAATACGCCCACGCCCACGAGGTAATCCACCGCGATATCAAACCCCAAAACCTGATCCTTGGTTCGGACGGAAGGATAAAGGTGACCGACTTTGGAATCGCCCGTCTTAAAAGTTCCGAGCTCACCAGGGAAGGGGAAATACTGGGAACGCTGGCTTATATGGCACCGGAACAGGCCGAAGGGAAATATGTTGACGAAGCCGCGGATATTTTTTCCTTAGGCGCCATTCTTTACCAGCTACTTACCGGGGAGGCCCCTTTCCGAGCGGAAACACCCGGGGCCACAATGTTTAAAATTCTCCGCCACTTTCCGGAGCCCCCGCGCGTAATTAACCCCAAAATTTCCGCTGATTGGGACCGTTTAATCCTGAAGGCCTTAGAAAAGGACCCTGACGACCGCTGGCAAAGCGCGACCGAACTAAGATACAAACTGGAGCGGATTGCTCCCGGAAAATTCTCGGCTAAAAAAACGCTAAAGCAGCTAATTTCGGAGGTTTCAGGGGACGAACCCTCGCGCTCTGAAGAGGGATTTAAAGAAATGGTCTTTAGGTGGGGAAAAGGAAGAAACGAATCCCTCAAAAACCTGGTGGGAAGCCTTTTTGTCTCCCTTAATTTCTTTTTTCTCGTTCCGGGGTTTCGTTTTTATCCCCAGGAAATTTTCTACCTTTTTGCGGGCCTCCTTTTTTTGCTGGGTCTTTTTCGCCTTTCTTGGGCCATTCTTCTCGCGATACCCCTTATGGCCTTGCCCTTATTTGTTTCCTCTTTTCTCTCGGGTTTATTCCTGCTCTTTGCGGCCCTGCTTTACTGGCTCTTATTCAGCCGGAAGTATCCCTTCTACTCCCTTTTGCCCTGGGCCGCTCCCTACTTGAGCCTGGTTAATTTAGGCCTGCTCTTTCCTTTGTTCATAGGGCTTATTTTTTCTCCCCTGACCGCCGCTCTTTTGGCTGTTCTGGGAGGATTAAGCGTCGAACTATACGGTATTTTGTCAAACAGGCCTCTGCTAGAGGTTTTTTCGGTCACCTCTTGGCTCGGCCGAGCAAAAGAGGGTTTTTCGCCCGTGCTTCTCATAAAGCCCTTTCTGGACCACCCTTTTCTGGCGTTACAGATTTTGCTCTGGGGAATGGGCGCTTTCATCGTTAGTCTCCTGGCCAGAAAAAGAAGGCTCGGTGCCTATGTAGGGGGCATTCTTTTGGGTTCGCTCTTCCTGGCGATTGGGTATACCTCCTTGCCGATGCCGCTGGGCCTGGAAAGTCCCTCGGTCGAAAGAGTCATGCAGGCTCTTTCCTTTTCTCTTATAATACTTTTGGGCCTCTTGCTTTTCTTTCCCTACAACCGCCCGGCCAAAAAAAGTGACTGAATAGGATTCGGATGAGCTTGTTAAAGGATTTTGAGAACAAACTAGAATCGCTTTTCGAGGGATTTTTTGCCAAAAGCTTCAGGTCCGGGCTTCATCCCTTAGAGATCGCCAAAAAGCTCACCAGAACCATGGAAGAGAACAAAATGGTGAGTGTCTCCCGGGTTTACGCCCCAAACTCATACACCGTTTTTGTGAGCCCCCGGGACAAGCAGAAGCTGACCGCCTTTGAGGCTGGTCTAAAACTTGAGCTTCAGGAGTTTTTGAAAAGCAAAGCTAAAGAGGAAGGGCTTACAATCCTGGGAACCCCGGAGATTGAAATTGTCGACCGGAAGGAGCTTGCCCTAGGAGAAATCAAGGTAGAAAGTAAATTAATCACCCCGCAAGGCCTGCCCGCAGATCGGCAGGCGGGCCTGCCCGATGACGAAGACGCTTCCCCCGAGCCCGAGGAACTTGGTCCTTCGCGGGCCTCCCTGGTCAGTCTGGGTGATCCAGGAGAAGTCTTCCCTCTAGTCAAGGATACTGTTACCATCGGAAGACTAGAGAGCAACGACATCGTAGTGGATGATCCCGAGGTTTCCCGGGTTCACGCAGAAATTAGGAGAAGCAAGGATCAATTTGTGTTGGTAGATTTGGGCTCCACTAACGGGACCTTAGTGGGGAAAAGAAGAGTCCAAGCGGAAAGGCTCAAGCACAAAGACGTTTTGAGCTTAGGGAAGACCGATTTTGAGTTTCGGAGGGAATAGAAAGAGTGCTTAACCTACTTCTTTTTGCTTTTAAGTTTTTCTTCCTTTTCCTGCTCTATATTTTTTTGTTTCTGCTAGTTAGAATGGTCTATAAAGATATAGCCTCCAATAAGTCATCTCAACTAGGTTCCGACTTAAAATTTCAGGCCTTGCGCCCGAGACTCGTGGTTCTAGAAGCCCCCCAAGGCGAAGTCGGGAAAACATATAATCTTAAAGATAGGGCGGTCATTGGGCGTTCTTCCCGCAGTGATGTTACGATAGATGACACCTTTGCCTCCTCAAGCCATGCCCGCATCCTAGAAAAGAATAACCATTTCGTTCTAGAGGATTTGGGCTCCACCAACGGGACTTATTTAGAAGGAGAAAAAATTAACGAGCCTTCTCCCTTGAGAACAGGCAGTAGAATTCGGATAGGAAACACGCTTCTGGAGTTTTTGCAATAGGTTTGGTTGAAATGTCAGATCTCAAGTATGGTTTTCAAAGTGATATCGGCAAGTTGAGAGAGAACAACGAAGACGGCTATCTCGCCTCTGGCGAGCTCTTTGCCGTGGCTGACGGGATGGGTGGTCAGGTTGGCGGCGAGGTGGCCAGTCGTTTAGCCTTAGAAACGCTCGCCGAGGACATGTCTCGCGAGCTTCCCCGGGTAAAAAACCTCACTGCGCTCCTCAAAAAAAGTTTTTCCCGGGCGAACCGGCTCATCCTGGAAAAGTCCTTGAAAGAGACCAATCTTCGGGGAATGGGAACTACCCTTACCGCTCTGGTTGTAAGTGAAAACAAGACGGAAGAGAAAATGGCTTATGTGGCCCATATCGGAGATAGCCGGGCTTATCTTCTGCGGACGGGAAAATTCACCCAGTTGACCGAGGACCATTCGGTTGTTGCCCAAATGGTGAGGGAGGGCAAGCTTTCTCCGGAAGAGGCCGAAGTGCACCCTTTAAAGAGCGTTCTCACCCGGGCCCTAGGAACCGAAGATATGGTGGAGGTGGATGTGATACCGCTTCCGCTTGAAACCGGTGATAAAATTCTTCTTTGTACTGACGGTTTGCCCAACATGCTGAGCGATGACGAAATCAGGGCCTTACTGGAAAAAGAGGATTCTCCGCAGGATATCTGTGATGAGTTGGTAAGAGTGGCCAATGACCGGGGAGGAATTGACAACGTAACCGTGGTTATCGTAGCGAGGAGTTAGGATTGAGGAGTTAGGAGTTAGGAGTTAGGAGTTCAAGGGAGGCAAGGAAGGCACGGATATGAAGAGAAAGAAACTTTAATCCCTGGTATCCGTGTTCTTAAGGAGTTTGGAGTTCAAGAATTTAAAATTTAAAGTGAAAAATGAAAATTTACGGATAAAAATGTAAAATTTGTAGCGGTGTTTACCACGCTTTTAGTCGATCTGACGCAGAGACATGCAAAAGCTTAGTTAAAGCGAGCGAAGGCAGTCACAAAGAATTTTTCGTTTTTCAGTTTGCATTTTTCATTTCAGGCCTGAACCCTTTCTGGGTCCGGCTTTGAGTTTTGGGAGGACCGGGTGACATCAGAGCGAAATCAAGAATTTCTGGGGCTATTTTTAGTTATTACGCTGCTTCTATTTGGATTTGCCCTAGTTACTCTGACCTTAACGCGGGAGCTGCCTCAGGAAATTTTTGCGCTTCCGGGGGCGCTGGCGGCCTTGTTTTTCTTCGGTCATCTCGCAATGAGGCTCTGGGTGCCCAAAAGTGATCCTTTTTTCCTGCCCATCGTGTCCTGCCTCATAAGCTTAGGACTTATAATGATTTACCGGTTGAAGCCGGAGCTGGTCCTGGTGCAAGTGTTGTGGATTGGGGTGGGGACCTTTGCCCTCATCACAACCTTGATGTTTTTCAGAAACTATAATGAGCTGGAAAATTATAAGTATATCTTTGCCATTTTCGGTCTTTTGCTACTGCTCTCCCCGATTTTTGTGGGAAAAGAGGTCCACGGGGCCAAACTTTGGCTCAAATTCGGCTCCTTTTCCTTTCAGCCATCCGAGGTGGCCAAAATCCTCATCGTCATCTTTTTAGCGGCTTACCTTAAGGAAAAGGGGGAGTTGCTGTCGCTTAGCAGGTGGAAGCGGTGGAAAATTTCCCTGCCGGAACCAAAACACTGGGGACCGCTCTTAACGATGTGGTTGATCTCCTTGGCTATCTTAATCTTCCAAAAAGACCTGGGCTCATCCCTCTTATTTTTTGGGCTCTTTTTAGGGATGCTTTATATCGCAACCGGCAGAGTAACCTATGTGCTTATTGGACTAGGCCTTTTTCTGGCCGGAGCCGCCTCTTGTTACTATCTCTTTCCTCACGTGGCCACCCGAGTTGACGTCTGGATCGACCCCTGGGTCGACGTGGCTGGCAGAGGTTATCAAATAGTTCAGTCACTCTTTGCAATTTCCAGCGGAGGTCTGGCCGGTTCGGGTCTTGGGAAGGGATTTCCTCAAACAATCCCCGCCGTCCATACCGACTTTATCTTCTCAGCCCTTGCCGAAGAAACCGGCTTTTTTGGCGCCGCGGGCGTCATTGTGCTTTATTTACTCTTAACCTACCGGGGCTTAAGACTTTCTTTATCGGCTTCTGATGGTTTCGGGGAACTACTGGCATCCGGCTTAACCACCGTTTTCGGCCTTCAAACCCTGGTCATTATCGGCGGAGTCACCAAGGCTATTCCCTTAACCGGAGTCACTCTTCCCTTCATGAGCTACGGTGGAAGCTCGATTCTTTCCAACTTTATCCTTTTGGGACTTCTTTTGGCCGTCTCCCAAAAAACCGCTACCGGAGGGGAAAGTGGATAGGCGAATTAAGCACCTGGCTCTCTTTTTTATGGCCGCCTTTTTGCTTCTCATCATTGACCTGACTTATCTTCAAATTTTCGCGGCTGAGAAAATCACTTCTCACCCTAAAAACACTCGAGACCTCCAGAGCGAACTTCAGGTTCCCCGGGGGAAAATTATAAGTAGTGACGGAAAAGTGCTGGCTAAAAACAAGAGGGTTGGTCTTAACTACGCCCGGGTTTATCCCTTTGGAAACCTAACCTCAGCCGTTATCGGCTTCAACAGTGTAAATTACGGCCGGACCGGCCTTGAACAAACTTTCAACGGCAACCTCTTGGGCAAGAAAAAAGTAGCCACGATCGAGGATTATATTAATCAGATTAAAGAAGAAAGGATCGGAAACGACCTTTTCCTCACTCTTGATACCAGATTGCAGCAGGCAGCCACCGAAGCCTTGGGAGATAAAAACGGGGCGGTGGTCGTGCTGGAACCCAAGACCGGGGAGATTCTAAGCATGGTAACTTACCCCCGGTACGACCCTAACAATCTCAAAGAAAACTGGAAGTCCCTGGTGAGTGATCCCGAAACGCCGCTTATCAACCGGAGCACCCAGGGTCTTTATCCTCCGGGCTCGTCCTTTAAGGTGGTAACCTCGGCGGCGGCTTTGGAGACTGAAACCGTGACCCCGGACAAGGTGTATGACGGGCCTAAGGAGTTAAGGGTTTATGGCGGAAGAGTGACCAACTATGCCGACCAGGGATTTGGAGAAATGCCTTTCCAAAAGGCTTTAGCGGTATCTTGCAACACCATTTTCGCTCAGGTGGGACTGGAATTAGGAGCCCAAAATTTAGTAAAATTTGCAAGAAAATTTGGGCTTAACAGAGATATCCCCTTTGAGCTTCCAGTTGAGCGCAGTAAAATTCCCTCCCCGCGCCAAATGGACAAACTAGAGCTCGCCTGGAGCGCCGTGGGTCAGGGAAGAATTCTTGTGACTCCATTAGAAATCGCGCTTGTCGGAGCGGCTATTGCCAATGACGGCGAGATTATGAGACCTCGCTTAGTTAAAGAGATTAGGGATTATAAAGGAAATGTTTTAGATCGGTTCGAAGATAAGGTGTGGGTCCGGCCGGTGTCACGTGAAACCGCCCAGACATTGGGGTTTCTTATGGTAAAAGTGGTTGACGAGGGAAGCGGACGGAGGGCCAAGATTGCCGGGATTAGCGTGGCCGGAAAAACGGGCACCGCGGAACCGGCTGATAAAAAAAGAACCCACGCCTGGTTCGTGGGCTTTGCCCCGGCCGATGACCCTCAAGTTGTGGTAGCGGTGGTGGTGGAGCACGCCGGCGTTGGGGGCGCAATCGCCGCTCCCATCGCCAAAAAGATAATGGAAGCGGCCCTTGAACTAGTAGAAAACTAAGATCGGGGGGTCCAAGAGTCAGGATTGAGGATTTAGGATTTAGGTGTGAGGATCAAGGAAGGCAAGGAAGGCAAGGATAGTTCAAGGAAGGCATGGAAATTAAGGAAGACAGGGAAAGCAGGGAAAGCAGGGATATAAAGCACAGAGTTAAGAGTCAGGAGTCAAGAGTGAGGATTGAGGATTTAGGATTTAGGTGTGAGGATCAAGAAAAGCATGGAAATCAAGGAAGACAGGGAAAGCACGGGCCTATCCTTGAAATCCTTGAAGTATCCTTGTTATCCGTGAAATCCTTGCTATCCCTGTTATCCCTGTTCTTAAAAGTTCTGGTTTTGATAAAATATCGGCGGGAGAAAAGGTGAAGAAAGAAATCAGTGGCCGGTACAAGATAACCGAAAAGATCGGAAGCGGCGGGATGGCCGACGTTTACAAGGCCTATGACGAGGTTTTGGACCGTTCGGTCGCGGTCAAAGTTTTGCATCCCCAGTACGCTCAGGAAGAAAATTTTGTCAATAGGTTCCGGAAAGAGGCCCAGTCCGTCGCCAATTTGAACCACCCCAACATTGTAAACGTTTATGACTGGGGCAAAGAAGACGAGACCTACTTTATCGTCATGGAATACCTTAAGGGGAAAAATCTAAAAGAGATCCTCGATGAACGAGGCGCCTTGCCCCTCAGGGAAGCTATCCGAGTGGGGAAACAAGTCTGCGCTGCCCTGGAGACTGCTCATAAACACGACGTGGTTCACCGGGACATAAAGCCCCACAACATTGTGGTTGATCCCGAAGGCGGAGTTAAAGTGACAGACTTTGGGATCGCCCGGACCGGCTCGGCGGCGACGGTCGCCATGACTCAGCCTGGCTCGGTTATGGGAACGGCGCAGTACATTTCTCCTGAGCAAGCTCAGGGCCTTTTGGCTGATGCTCGGTCAGACTTGTACTCCCTTGGAGTGGTGCTCTACGAGCTTCTAACCGGTGAGCTTCCGTTTGAAGGTGAAAACCCGGTGGCAATTGCCTTGAAGCAGGTTCACGCCCAGCCTAAACCGCCCCGGGAAATCAACCCGTCAATCCCTAAATCCCTAGAAAACGTTATCTTGAAGGCTCTAGCCAAGAATCCTGATCAGCGGTATCATTCCGCTCACGAGTTAAGCGCGGATCTTGACCGGGTGACCGAAGGAGTCCCCGTAAAGACAAAAATATCAAGGGGGAAAGCGACCGAGGAAACAGTGGTAATTCCCCAGCCGATAAGGAAAAAAAGAAAAGTTTGGCCGATTTTTGTTTTAATCCTTCTTTTTCTCTCCCTTTTCGCGGTGGGATATCTGCTGGCGAGTTCCTTGATGGCCTCAACTACCGTGCCCGGCCTTCAAGGAAAATCAGTCTCCGAGGCAACCCGGATCTTAAGTGACGAAGGCCTAAGGCTTAAAGTCACCGACAGAATCGCTGATGAAAGCGTCAAAAAAGACTTTATTATAAGCCAGGACCCCTCGGAAGGCGAAAAGATTAAAAAGGGGGGCGCTGTTAAAGTGGTTGTTAGCCTCGGTTCCGGCCTGGTGACGGTTCCAGACATAGTGGGCGAAAATTTAGAAGCGGCCACTTTTCGCTTAGCCCGGTCTGATCTCGAGGTGGGCAAAATCGTGAAAGTCTATAGTAACTCGATCCCCAAGGATAAGGTAATAAAACAAGAACCTGAAGCAGGGAAAAAAACCAAGAAGGGCTCTCTTGTAAATCTTACCGTCAGCAAGGGTATTTCGGTGGCGGTGGTTCCTAACGTCGTGGGAAAAACTGGGGACAACGCCAAAACCGCCCTGGCCCAAAAGGGCCTAAAGGTGAGTGAAACCAAATCATCGAGCGAGAGCGTCGAAGAGGGTTTGGTCATAAGTCAATCGCCGGAGGCGGGAACTCAAGTAAAAAGCGGTTCCACCGTCTCCATAGTGGTAAGCAGCGGCTCAAATCAGGTAGTTGTCCCGAGCGTGACGGGAAAAACTGAGTCCCAGGCCACCTCTCTTATTGAAAATGCCGGATTAAAAGCATTGGTCAAAACCTGGCCGTCGGCCGCGGCCGATGCCGGGAAAGTCGTTTCCCAAGACCCAGAGGACGGAGCGAAAGCGGAGCGCGGTTCGACCGTAACTATTTGGGTTGGCAAGGTCGAAGAGGGTGCTCCCGGGGGAGAAGCCCCCGCACCGTAGATCCTTAAAAACAAGGATTTCAGGGATAGCGAGGATGACACGGAGTTCAGGAAAGTTTCTAGGCGCCTTATTTGGAGTCTGAACTATCCCGATTTTCTAGCCTGCGACTTGGGGCCTGAAGCCTGTAGCTGAGCTGTGAACTGTGACTCATTCAAGCGCCATATCCCTGAGGGTTTCTTTGATGCCACTCCCAAGCGGAGCGGATTATCTCCTCTAAATCAGAATATTTCGGTTGCCAGCCCAGCTCCTTCTTAATCTTACTTGAGCTCGCTATGAGCGCCGCCGGATCACCGGGGCGGCGCGGGCTCTCGACTACCGGAATTTCACGACCCGTAACCTCTCTGGCCGTCTCAATAACCTCTTTTACCGAATAACCCTCTTCGTGTCCCAAGTTATAAAAGGCTCCCGACCGATCGAGGGCCAGAGCCAAAATGTGGGCCTCGGCCAGATCTTTAACGTGAATATAATCGCGGATGGCCGTCCCGTCGGCCGTGGGGTAGTCTGTCCCGTAAACCTCAACCGATTCTCTTTGTCCCAGAGCCACCTTAAGGACCCGTGGAATGAGATGAGTCAGCCCGGGCTGATCGGGGCCATTGTCTTTGGTCGCTCCGGCGGCATTAAAATAGCGAAGGGAAACAAAGCTTAGATTATAGGCCTCGGAGTAGGTTTCTAGGATTTGTTCAAAGATTAATTTGGAAAGACCGTAAGGGTTGGTGGGATTTGTTTCGGCCTCCTCTGTAATGGGGACGGTTTGGGGCTCGCCGTAAACGGAGGCGGTCGAGGAAAAAATGAGCTTTTCAACCCCGCTTGCCCGCATGGCGTCGAGAAGGTTCAGGCCACAGTCAAGGTTTGCTCGGAAGTACGCCGCCGGATCCCTCACTGACTCCTCGACCAAGCTCTTGGCGGCCAGATGAATTACGGCTTCAATTTGGTGACTTTCAAAAATTGGCTTTAAAAGGTTGGGCTCGGCAAGGTCTGCTAAGATAAACTTGGCCTTGGGATGAACGGCCTCGCGGTGGCCGGTTGAGAGATTATCGAGGACGATAACCTCATAATCCCTTTCTACTAAGAGCTCAACAAGGACACTCCCGATGTAACCGGCACCACCCGTAACTAAGAGACTCATTTATCTCCAAAAATTTAATTTTTTGTTTTATAATCCTTTTTGCCACTTTCACTCGCTTACAGCCTCCGCGACTTTGGACTCCGGCTCTCCCCAGAAGGGCGAATTCGCAATTGCCCCGCACCTGCGGGGCCGCGAATTGCCGCCTCCCTTCGGGAGGCTCTCTTCTCAAGTTGCTCAGATTTAGCTCGTTGAAAGTGGCGGGGTTTTTCAAAACCCTGCGATTGAAACCGCTAAACGCTCTGGTGCTGCGCGCCAAAAACCCGGTTTACGCATTTTGGATAATCTTTTTTAAACTCGGCTCTTGTGAAAGAAACCCGATCAGCTTGCTCCAGCGTTTTCGATACTTAAAATACCAATCAAAGGGGTCAAAATCGGGTTTGGCCTTGAATGTGCCGATAGCAATATTCTCTAACGACTCGCGAAAGCCATCTTTGCCACCCTCGGAAAGATAGTTTAAGGCCATCAAAGTAGAAGCTTTAAAAATTTTGTCCTGGAGATCGCTTTTGAGAAAATTCCCTGGGTAAGGATCAAGTTCCTCGATTTTCACCGGTCGCGTTCCCTCGGCCGGTTTTTGGGCCAGCAGCTTCTCCCGAGTATAGACGAAGCGGGAAATATTTTCCCGAAAACCCCGCCACCCAGGAGTCCGCCCCTCGGGTGGAAGATGCTTAATATACAGTTCGTTGTCGAGAAAGAAGGTGTGGCCAAACATCTTGGCGTTTATCAGGAAATCGATATCCTCTCCCCGAGGAACATGCGGGTCGAAGGCGATCTTCTCAAAAAGCCTCTTATGAAGAACCATATTCCCCCCAAACACAAAGGTAGTGGGCTTCAGTCTCGGTTCTTGCCCGATAATCTGAAAGGCTTCATTCATAGCCGATGGTCCGTTCCAGGTTGCTGAGAGCCAGTCCTTCGGATGAGGAATTAGGTAGGTCTCCCCTTCAGGCCGGATATAATAACCGGCCACCGCCAAAACTTCCTCGCCGACTTGCTTCTTCCCGAGATTCTCGAGAGCCTTTTTTATATAGTGAGGATCCTTCATTAACTCGTCATCGTCAAAAAAGACGGCTACTTCCGCTTCGGAGAGAGTCGCCGCGATCAGGCAAGCGTTTCTGACGTTCGAGTAGCCTTTGAGGCTGACGAGCCCCGAGAGCTCGTCTAGACCACGGTCGGTTAACTCTCTCTTTATGGCCTCTAGCTCCGGATAGGAAAAAAGGGTGATATCGTATTTATTTTTAAATTTACCAATTATTTTCTTGAGCCTCTCCCGGCAAGGAACTCGGAAATCTTGGTGAGTTGCAACCCCTAGAATTACAATGTTAAAGTCTTTACCCTCTAGAATGTCGAAGCTTTGGAGGGCTCGCTCTAAGGTTCCCACTTCATCTAGGGGGGTGGGGTGATCGTAAAGGTCATCCTGGGGATTGAAGGATTCTTTCGAGCTCCGGCCCCAGTATGAGGGGATGACAACCGTTGTCTTCATTGGCCTCCGTTCAAACCAATCGCAAAATCAATAAAGCGAATTCTTTTTGTCTTGATTCCCGTTTTTAGATGGGATGGCCCTTAGTCGACTATGGTATCCGGATTTCATTTAAAAGACAAGTTTGCAGAATTTTGGATTTTAGGGGGGGTGTTTTTAAGTTCAAGAGAGGCAAATTAGGCCGAAATATACTGGTCGAACTCCGGCCGGCGGCTTAGCTCTTCTTTCTCTTCGGCCAGATTAACTTCATAAGCAGTGCGGGTTAAGGTTCTTCCCACTCTCTCGGCCACGCAATAGTAGAGGATTTCCCCGACTTTGGAAGAGAAAGTGGACGGTCTCCCGGCCACTAAAATATGTCCCTTTGAGTCCTCCCACCAGCCATTTTCGCCAGGGTCAAGGGTTATTTTTCGCCTCACTTAATTTTTCCTTTTGGGGGCCACGAGAACTACCTAGAATACAATTTCTAGCTACATCGTATCGTATAAGCTAGGCTTTTACTAGGTTTTTCCGCCGCCTTAACCAGCGCTCCCCCAAAAAAGTAAGAACGAGAATGGCCCCAATAGCTAACCCTATTTTCCATGGGAAAGTCAAGAACGTGGATTTTGAGGAAAGGGTTTTCTTCTTCGCGGCACCATAATTAAGCTTCGCTTCCGCTGAAAAAATTCCAATTGAAGGCGGATTTTCCCACGCCGCCCGAAATAATTTGGTCTTTCCGGGAAGAACATTTACGCTTTTAAGGCGAAAGGTTAATTTTTGACCGTACGAACCCTTGATACGAATTACGCCCCCAACCTTTAAGGCGGCGCTTCCTACGTTTTTAAAGTGGACGGCAAATTTAGCAGGACCTTTGTCAATAAGGTTGGGTGATGCAAATCTTAGGATTTTTCCTTTCTCTACCGGTTTTGTTGGGCCTTTTTCCAAAGATTTTCCGAGGGTTGTGTAGTGGTAGTCGGCGGTTACTGGGCCCTGGGGAATTTCAGAGGGGGGCGTGGTTAGGCC
>DATBWY010000130.1:0-3692 GCA_036514555.1 Candidatus Subteraquimicrobiales bacterium | reverse complement strand
TTCTTCAAGGGGCAGGCGCCGAGAGACGCCCATGAAATTGGCCCGGGGAACTAATACCAGGTACCTCCCGGCCAAAGAAATCTGGCTCGTGACCCTGGCCCCCTTGGTTCCCTTGGGCTCTCTCACCACCTGAATTGAAATTTCCTGGCCCACCTTAAGGAGTTGCTGGATTTTCTTGGGAAAAATTTCTAACTCTTCGGGGGGGAGAGCCAACTCTTCCACGTATAAAAAGGCGTTTCTTTCCAGTCCGATGTCCACAAAAGCCGCCTCCATGCCTGGCAAAACATTTTGAACCTTACCTAAATAAATGTTACCAACTGAGGGAGGAGAACTCACTCTCTCAGTGTAGAGATCAGTGAGGTTGTTATCTTCTAAAACGGCTACTCTGGTCTCAAGTTCATCGACGGAAATAAGCATTTCCTTTGTTTTATTCACCTAAAGCTCCCTTATGGTTTTTCACACAAAAAATCTAGCCCCACCCAATCGGGTCAACAAAGTCAGGTCCTTTTTTGGCAAACAATCCCGTTCGGGTAATTCTTTTTATCTCATATGACAGGGTTCTTGGGAATAGGTCAAAAAAGGCTTTTATGACTTCATCCGGTCGGAGGCTCTCTTCCTTGACAGAAAGAGTCATATCCAAACGAAGCTCGTCGCTATTAGGGTGGAGCTCGTGGACCTCCAAATGTAGCAAGGCTTTAGTCAAATCTACCTTCTTTATTTTATCTCTTCTCTTTACCTCCAAGGATTTTTGAGCCAACAGGATTTCGGCTAATTTCTTGGGCTCATCAGAGTTTAATTTAGACTTTAGAACCACCTCTCCTTCATAAATGGCGACATCAATCATTCCTCCCAGAGATTGGGACTTAGGCAGGACATACTTGCCTTCTAAAAGGAACAAATCCTCGGGAAGAGCCCGATTAAGTAATTTAAGCGCTTCCAATGCCGGGACAAAGCGTGCCAAAAAAAAGTCTAGGTACTCCGCTTCACTCGTTAAACCAACCGCCAAGGGCGGTCCCCAGGAAATTTTGGGCCGGGGGTTAAAGCCCTCGGTTACCGCCAGCGGTAAGTTCGCTCGTCGGGCCGCCCGGGTTAGGGCCTGCATCGTTTCAAGGTGAGAAATGAACCTCAAGTGACCTCTTTTAGCTAGCCTCAAGCGTAATCTATACATTTATTTCACTTATTTTTGCTAAGGGATTTATTTATTTTCAATTCTTATTTTTAATTATTCTTAAGTAACGACAAGAAAGGAAAGTTCGAATTCTCTCTTTATTATAGGAGAACGAGCCAGAAAAATCTTGCTTCAACGAAGATTTCAGGAAGCGAAGGAGCCTATGGGGATACCTAATTCCAGGCAAACATTACAATCAGTACAAGATCCTGTTTTACAGTCGGGAGTAACATCGCCATTTTTTGCCCGCTCATACTCCTCCCACAGGAACTCTTTGGTCACGCCGGAACTGATGTGATCCCAGGGGAAGGTTTCGTCTAAAAACCTCTTGCGCGTGGTATAAAAATCAAGAGAGAGCCCGGTTTCTTGAAAAGCTTTTTCCCACCGGTTAAAATCGAAATTTTCCTTCCAAGCGTCAAATTTCGCTCCCAGTTCCCAGGCCCTTTTTATCGCCTGAGATACCCGGCGATCACCCCGGGCTAGGGCCCCCTCAGCAATAGCCTGGCTGATATCGTGGGTCTTAAAAAGAAGATGTCTTCCCCGAAGGTTTCTCTTTAAAAACTTTTGCTTTTCCAGGAGCTTATCCAGGGAATTTTGAGCCACCCACTGAAAGGGTGTATGAGCCTTGGGAACAAAAGGCGAAACGTTAAAGGCGACCTTAACTCGGCCTCGCTTGGCCGGAGAAACAGTCTCCAGGCACACTCCTACAATTCTACGCGAAAGCCCGACTATTCCTTCCAAATCATCGCCCTTCTCATAAGGAAGCCCGAACATAAAATAGAGCTTGAGTTTGTCCCATCCCGCCTCAAAAGCGCTTTTACTCGTCTTTAAAAGATCTTCTTCGGAAATATCCTTATTAATAATCCTTCTTAACCTCTGGGTTCCGGCTTCGGGAGCAAAGGTGAGGCCGGTTTTTTTAATCTTCCCCAGCTGGTTAGCTAAGTTCAGGGAAAAAGAGTCCATTCTAAGAGACGGAAGAGATATGGAAATCCCGTTTTTTGAAAGAGCCCGAACCAGTCGCTCAAGGAGTATAGAAATAGAGCCAAAATCTGAGGTGCTTAGGGATGCCAGCGAAATTTCCTCGTGCCCGGTTGTTTTGAGAAGCTCTCCGCTCCGCTCGGAAAGATTATCTAAAGAACGCTCCCGGGTAGGGCGGTAAATGATGCCCGCCTGACAAAAACGGCAACCCCGGGTGCAGCCCCGCATAACCTCAAGGGTGGCCCGCTGGTGAATAACGTTCATAAAAGGAACGATGGGCGAGGTCGGCACCGGCGCTTTGTCAAGATCGCTCACCGCTCTTTTTATAATGACTGGGGGTGCCTCGGCGATATTTGGTGCAACTTTTTTAACTTTGCCCTCTTCGTCATAACTTACATTGTAGAAAGACGGGACGTATATCCCGGGTACCTTCACCAACCCCTTTAACAACTCTTCCTTAGTCCCCTGACTACTGTCTCTCGTCATTCGTCCTTCGTCTCTTGACTCTTGCTCGCCCGCCGAAGCCTCGGCATAGGCGGGACCCATGACCCTTGACTCTCGTCCTTCGTCCCCCGTCCTTCGTCCCTTAACCTTCATAAATTCTTCTGCGAGCTCCAAAATTGCCTCTTCAGCTTCCCCGATCACAAAGAGATCGAAAAATTCGGCTAACGGCTCGGGGTTAAAGGCTGCGGGCCCTCCTCCAATTATTAGGGGATAATCGTCATCTCTTTCGCTCGCATAAAGGGGAATCCCCGCCAGATCGAGCATGTTCAGGATATTGGTGTAGGTCATCTCGGTCTGAAGAGAAAAACCGAACACATCAAAGCTGGAAGCCGGCTGGTGGGACTCTAAAGTAAAGAGGGGGATTTTTTTACGCCGCAAAATCTCTTCCAGATCGACCCCGGGGGCGAACACTCTTTCAACTAATACATCTTTTTCCTTGTTTAAGATGTCATATAGAATTTGAAGCCCCAGGTGAGACATGCCCACTTCATAAAGATCGGGGTAGGATAGGGCAATTTTAAGTTTCACCTCGTCAAATGACTTGTGAATGGCCCCCCATTCTCGATTAATGTACCGGCTAGGCCTCTCAACCTCTAATAAAATTTTTTCAATCTGAGGCCAGAGACTAAAATCTCTATCACTTCGCTTCAACATATCACCCTAAAATTTATCGAAAGTCACTGAAGGCAACCTCATTAAGGCCGTATTCGAAGTACTTGATGGCCGCCTGGCCAATGGCTTCGGTGCCTGTGTAGGCCACCGCCCCCCTGATAAAAACACCCAAGGTGGGCAACATTCCTAAAAGCCTCCGGGCTAGGCCCCGAAATGTGAATCCGCCGCCTAAAACCGCCAACAGTTCCCGAGCTCTCGTTAGATCTAGCTCATCGTTGTAGATGGCGGCGATTTTGAGAACCATTTTTATCTGATTCAAAGTTAGAATTGGCATGTCCGGTCCGGAAATAAAGATCATTGAGGAAATCAAAGCGTTTTGCAAACCTGTTTTTTTAACGACGATGTTCGCCGCTTCTTCCTTGAACAGAGT
>DATBWY010000129.1:0-2080 GCA_036514555.1 Candidatus Subteraquimicrobiales bacterium | reverse complement strand
GGTCGAGGGAAAAATAATCGCGCGAGAGACTATCAAACCCTTGCGAAAGGATGTCACCGCTAAGCTCTACGGCGGTGATGTCACCAGAAAAAGAAAATTATTGGAGAAGCAAAAAACCGGCAAAAAAAAGATGAAAAAGATGGGGAAGGTGGAAATTCCCCAGGAAGCTTTTCTTACTCTCCTAAAGATTGATGAGAAATAGCCTTTAGCATGGATTTCAAGGATAGCAGGGATAACAGGGATTACATGGGCCTCAAGGATAACTGGGATAGTAGCAGGGATTTTCCTCACTCCTCACTCCTAGCTCCCTGAACCTGAACCACATCAATACACTGCTTAAACACCGGAAAATGCTGGAAAAATTTTTAAAAAAAGGTTATTATAGGTCACAAGTAGTAAATCTTTTAAAATTGTGATGACAAGAAAAAACTTTTACAGCGGAAAACTGATACGGTTAGAAATCAGACGGCTTGGCAAGTCCCTTCTTTTTCGAAGGATTCTTCTGCTGATCTTTCTAAACATCGCGGACTTGTTTTTTTCACTGAGGGCCTTTTCTAAAGGGGCCGCTGAGTTTAATCCCTTCATGAGAATCCTTTTCGAAAAAAATTTAGTCTTAGGAAGTATCGCCAAAGTGAGCCTAGTAACACTAGCCGCTCTGTTGCTATTTAGTTTTCGCAAGTCAGCTGTGGCAAGAACCGGAGCGACTTTTGCCACCACACTTTACGCCGGGGTTTTCTTTTACCACCTTTACCTCTTTAACTTTTAAGAGCTATATTTTTAAATTTTAGGTATTTTTTGGCGTTCGGCAGGCGGGTGTCGAGCAAAATAAGCTTAATATCGTGCCTAAGGCAGACCCGCCTTTGGCGGGAATTGAGGAACTACATTAATTCAAGCAGCCCCAAAATTTAAGATTTAGCTTTAAAAGGAAAGCTTATAGTTTCCGAGGAGGAAGGACTAGAATGCTTTTAGATTCACGAAAGGAAATAATTTTGCGTTTAGTTGTTGAGGATTATATTCTAACGGTTGAGCCGGTTGCTTCGCAGCGCTTGGTCGAGAAATATAACCTAGAAATCTGTCCGGCGACCGTCCGCCACGAGATGTCGGTTCTTGAAGAGCTTGGATTCTTAAAGCAACCCCACCCCTCAGCCGGAAGAATTCCCACCGATAAAGGTTACCGCTATTACGTCGACAATCTGGAGCAAGCCGAAGGCTTGGCGCTGGAAGAAAAGAAAGACATCGAAAATCTTTACGCCCTTTCCAGCAAAGGGCTGGAAGAGTTAATGAGGGAGACCTCGGATTTACTTTCCCGGTTAACCTCGTACATCGCTGTAATCTTCAGTCCTCCTTTGAAAAAAAGCGTTTTGAAGAGGCTCGATTTAATTTCTCTTTCGCCGCAGACGGTGCTCATGGTCTTGATAACCGATACCGGGTTGGTGGAGAAGAAAATTATTCACTATGAAAACTTTATCGAGCCCGAGGTTTTACAAGAGTTAGAGCGAATTTTAAACCGCAAATTTGTAAACCTGAGCCTGGAAGAAATTTCTAAGGCCCTTGGGGAACTCAGCTTCGTTTCTCCCAAAGAAAAGGTATTGGCGGAGAGAATTTTTGAGGAGGGTTATCTCGCGGAGGAGGAAAAAGAGCGGGTTTTTTGGGGAGGTACCACCAACATTTTGGGCCAGCCGGAATTTGGCAGCTCCCAAAGATTTCAAAGCTTGTTAGAGGCGCTTGAGGGAGGATATAGCCTTCTCACACTTTTAAGAGATGTTCTGGACCACGAGAAAGTGGTGGTAAAGATTGGCTCGGAAATTAAACCGGCCGAACTAGAAGGCCTGAGTTTCGTGGCCTCAAGTTACAAGGTCAACGGAGAAACACTGGGGGCGCTGGGCCTTTTGGGGCCAACTCGCATGAATTACCCCCGGGCTATTTCAGCGGTTAAGTATATTGCCCAAAATCTTGGCGTAATTTTAGAATCGTTTCACCCTTAAGAGATTAATTCTCGATTCACGGGAATTTTTTCTTAAAATCCAACCCCACTTAACTTTTCCTGCTTGACTTCTTAACTAAACAGTCGCTATACTTT
>DATBWY010000128.1:0-4773 GCA_036514555.1 Candidatus Subteraquimicrobiales bacterium | reverse complement strand
GGTAATATCAAAACTAAGTGGGGATATTTTGGAAACTGCTCAAAAAGCAGGGGCTCAGGCGATTGTGGTTGCTTGCCCCTTGTGCCATCAAAATCTAGATCTTAAACAGGATGTTGCGAGATCAGGGCGAAGCTTAAAACCAATGCCCGTTTTTTACTTCACTCAACTGATGGGCCTGGCCTTTGGCATAAACCCGAAAGATTTGGGAATTCCTAAGCATACGGTTAATCCCATGAGGCTTACGAATTCTTTGATTGGAGTAAGATCATGAGGATTGGGCTTTTTGTTTGCCATTGCGGAAACAATATCGCCTCAACCGTTGATGTCAAAAAGATTGTTCAAGCGGGGCTCAAACTCCCTTACGTCGTTTTTGCCACTGATGTGGACTATGTTTGCTCCGCTCCATCCCAAAAAAATATCGAGGAAGCCATCCAAGAAAAAAATTTGAACCGGGTGGTTATTGCGGCTTGCTCGCCTCACGTGCACGAAGAAACGTTTCGGCGGGTATTAAAAAGAGCCGGTCTTAATCCTTATCTTTTACAAGTAGCCAATATTCGAGAGCAGTGCTCTTGGATTCATGACAATGTGATTTTTGCCACCATTAAGGCTCTTGATTTGGTGAGGATGGCCGTGGCAAAAGTTTCCCACCATGAACCGCTTATCGCCCCGAAGGTTGGCGTCGACAAGCGAGCTTTAGTAATAGGCGGCGGAATCGCCGGAATTCAAGCGGCCTTGGACATTGCGGAAGGGAACATTCCCGTGACTTTGGTCGAAAGAGAGCCTACTATCGGCGGGGCCATGGCTAAGCTTGACAAAGCTTTTCCCACTCTGGACTGCGCGGCCTGTATCTTAACTCCCAAGATGGCCGAGGTAAATCAGCATGAAAATATTGAACTCATGGTTTACAGCGAGATCGAGGACGTCAAAGGATATGTGGGCAATTTTGAGGTTAAGATTCGCAAGAAGGCGAGTTACGTTGATTATGAAAAGTGCGTCGGTTGTGGGATCTGCGAACAAAAATGTCCCTCAAAAGCTAGTTCTAAATTTAATTTAGGAAGGGGAGATGGCAAAGCGATCTACATATCCTTCCCGCAGGCCGTCCCCAAAGTGGCGACCATCAGCCCCAAACACTGTATTTACTTCCAGAGACAAAAATGCCGGGTCTGCGAAAAATTGTGTCCCGCGGACGCCGTTGACTTTAAAATGCAGGACGAAATCGTAACGGAAAGGTTTGGGGCGATTGTGACCGCTACCGGTTACAGCCTTTTTGATTATTCCCAGTATGGGGAGTACGGCGGTGGAAGATATCCCGATGTCATGAGCGGTCTCCAGTACGAAAGATTTCTGTCGCCAACCGGTCCCAGTAAAGGTGAGATTAAACGTCCCTCTGACGGGAAAAAACCGGAAACGATTGTGTTTGTCGCTTGCGTCGGTTCGAGGGACGAGGCGAAGGGCCGGCCATATTGTTCAGCCGTTTGTTGTATGTACACCGCCAAACAGGCCATTCTTACTAAAGAACGCCTGCCCGAATCCCAAATTTACGTATTTTACATTGATATCCGGGCCACTGGTAAGCTCTACGAAGAGTTTGTAAGGAGAGCCCAAGAAGAGTACGGTGTTCAATACGTCCGGGGCCGGGTCTCCAAGATTTACACTGATAACGGTAAGCTCAAGGTGAGGGGGGCGGATACCTTATTAGGGGAGCCGGTTGAGGTCGATGCGGACCTGGTAGTTTTGGCAACCGGTTTTGGCGCCTCCAAAGGAGCTTCCACCCTGGCTAAGAAGCTGGCGATTTCCCACGACAGTTACGGCTTTTTTACCGAAAGTCACCCCAAACTAAAACCGGTTGAAACCAACACCCGTGGGGTATTTCTGGCCGGCGCTTGCCAGTCTCCCAAAGACATTCCCGCGACGGTCGCCCAAGCAAGCGGAGTAGCAAGCAAGGTGTTGGGGGCGCTATCCAAAGATCAGATCGAAACAAGCCCTCTGGTAGCAGCGGTTGATGCGCGGCGGTGTATTGGTTGCTTTCAGTGCTTAGGCGTTTGTCCTTACAAGGCTATTGAGGAGACGGCTCTTAACGACGGAGCAAAGGTAGCCGAGATTATTCCCACTCTGTGTCAAGGCTGCGGTCTTTGTGTCGCAACTTGTAATCCCGGAGTGATCTCGCTCAACGGTTTTACCGACAATCAATTGATTTCTGAGGTGGAGGCAATTGTCAAGGGGTAACTTAGAACCGGAAAAAGAGCCCGTTAAAAACGGAACGCCACCAAAAATAATTGCGTTTTTGTGTAACTGGTGTTCCTATGTCGGAGCTGATATGGCTGGAACCACTCGTCTTAAGCAGCCTGAAGGAGTCGAGGTTATTCTAGTTCCCTGTACGGGCCGGATGGATCCTTTGTTTCCAATGAAATCTTTGGTCGAAGGAGCCGAGGGGGTGCTGGTTTCTGGCTGTCACCCCGGAGAGTGTCATCATCAGGACGGAAACCTCTATGCCAGAAGGCGCTTGGAAGTTCTCAAAGGATTTCTTCCCTTTATGGGATTTGAAGAAGAAAGATTTAGTTATACTTGGATCTCCGCCAGTGAAGGGAAAAAGTGGCAGCAAGTTGTCACCAAATTTACCGAAAGAATAAAGTCGCTCAATGGCAAAAAAGACTAGGAGCAAATTTTGGCCGGTAAGCCTATTGAGATGAGAAACAAAAAAACCAAGGAACAACTTGAAAATCTTAAAACCCAAGTGGAGGAGACCCTGTCCCAAGTGGATTTCGTGATTGGATACGCCAAGGGTTACGATGTCCTTCATCCGACGCCTCTTTTTGTCCGAAGCACGAAAGATGCTCAAGCTCTCATCTGGGATGACTTTTGTATTAATAATCTTGCTACTTATTTGCCGTCGCAGAAGCGTCCCGGGGGATTGTTTCATCCTCATGAGAAGATCGGGCTAGTTGTCAAAGGTTGCGATTCCCGTGCGGTAATTCAGCTCCTTCAGGAGGGCATAATCGATCGGGAGAACTTCAAAATTATCGGTATTTCTTGCCAAGGTAAGGTCGATGTAAAAAAATTAAAAAATCGGGTTCCTATTGAGAGAGTCGAGAGCGCAGAAATTAAAGAGGGCTCCATTGAGCTGACCGTTGATTCCAGAGGACAAAAATACCCCTTAGAAGAGGTACTGTATTCAAAGTGCCTTAGCTGCGAGTATCCAACTCCTCTAATCTATGATCGTCTCGTTGGGGGAGAGGGCTCCCTTCGGTCCAAAGGGCCCAAAGAGTTTGCCCAAGATCCTTATCACGATGTGGAGGAGTTTGAGAAAAAGGGTGTCAATGAGCGCCTAGACTTTTGGGAACAAGAGTTTTCTCGCTGCCTGCGTTGTTACGCTTGCCGTGACATTTGTCCTTTTTGTTACTGTCAGTTCGAGTGCATAGCTCAGACAAGGATTCCTCACTGGCTGAGTCAAAAAACCGCTTCTAAGGAGAACAAATTCTTTCACATGTTTCGGGCCATGCATCTGGCCGGGCGGTGCACCGAATGCGGCGAGTGCGAGAGAGCCTGTCCCGTAGATCTGCCCTTGCTGTTGCTCCACAAAAAAATGAACAAGAAAGTATCGGAACTTTTTGGTTACAGATCGGGCATCAACCCGAAACTAAGACCGCCGCTCACAATTTTTCAGCCCGAGGAAAAAAACATAGAAGAAGAAAGATGGGAATGAATAAAGTTATTGCCGTCGAAAAAATTGACGATTGGCTGGATACCCTTGAGCGGACTCACCGGATTTTGGCTCCCTTTAAAACGGGCGGCGTTACAAGGTTTGAGGCGTATCAGAGGGGGAAAGAGTTAGATTTGGAACGATTCGCGGTATCCTCCCCAAAGGAAGCCTTTTTCCCGGCTACAGAGACTATTTTTAACTTTAAGCTGGGTAAGGAAAACGTCTCAGAAACGGTTGTTTCCCTTGAGAGTCAAGTAAAAAACCAAAATCAGATTGTCTTTGGGGCTCGTTGCTGCGACGCTAAAGGGCTAGCCACCTTTGATACCGTTTTTTCCGGAAGCGGCTATCAAGACCCGTACTTTAAAAAGAAAAGAAATACCACCCTTCTAATTACCATCGCCTGTCATCAGCCCGCTAACACTTGTTTTTGCACTTCGGTTGGCGGGGGGCCGGCGGACCCAAAAGGGGCCGACATACTTCTTACTTCGCTAGACGACAAGTATTTGGCCCAAACTTTCTCCACCAAGGCAAAAACTTTGCTCGCAGGGTCTTTTTTTACAGACGCCACCCAGAAGGACTTAAAAGAAGCGAAAGACAAAAACGAGGCGGCTCGTCAAAAGCTCAAAACCTTTTCTGTTGATGGCGTGAGCCAAAAGTTGACAAAGATTTTTGAGAGCGAATACTGGAACGAGAAAGCGGCCAAATGCTTAAGTTGTGGGGCTTGCACCTATACTTGCCCGACTTGCTACTGCTTTAACCTTACCGACGAGGGGAAAAGCACTGGGGAAAGAGTTCGTACCTGGGATAGCTGTATGTTTCCCCAGTTCACTCTGGAAGCAAGTGGCCATAATCCACGGCCTAAGAAAGATCACCGCTTAAGAAACCGCGTAAATCACAAATTTTCTTACTTTCCGACCCAGTACCGGATGCTTTCCTGTGTGGGGTGCGGCAGATGTATCCGACATTGCCCGGTCTCGGTGGATATAAGAGAAATTGTTCAGGGAGCTCAGGAGGTTTAAAATGCCCGAATTTTCGACCCTAACGGACAAAGGAAAAGAGGCGACCAATCCCTA
>DATBWY010000127.1:0-4899 GCA_036514555.1 Candidatus Subteraquimicrobiales bacterium | reverse complement strand
CATTTTCGGCCCATGGCTATTGTCCCGTTGGGTTATCCTTCTCAAGAACGAAAAAAAGTCTCTAAAAAAGACCCCCTTGAGTTAACCGAGTTTTTATGAAGAACCTCTGCCTATTGCGCGGGTCGTTGTTACCTTCAGTTCTTGCATTCATTGCGAGCATGTCAAACACGCTTTCAGCCGATTAAGCGTCATTCATTTTTGTTCTAACCAGTGAGAACTAAGTTTGCTGATTCTCGACCCCAACTTCCGCGAATCACTCAAAGAGTAAAAGGATGCGCCGTGAATGCAACAAATGCAACAAATGCATCAACGTCCCCCATCTCTTGTATATGCGAACGAAGAAGTCAACATATTGTGGTAATATAAATAAATTGGAGCATAGAACCTGCGATGTGAGAATTATTAAACGGCGAAAAGTTGTTTCCTTCCTCTCGAGACGGTAAAATTAAGAAAGAGGAGTTTGATAATGCCTATTTATGAGTATAAATGTCAATCGTGTCATAAAGAGTTTGAGCTTTTAAGAGGAGCAATTTCCGCTTCGGAAAAGCTAGAATGTCCTCATTGTAAGAGCCCGAAGTTAGAAAAATTAATATCAAGTTTTGGTTTTAAATCAGGCGGCAACGGGGATTCGTCGAGTGGGGGTGGCTCATCCGGTTGTTCGACCTGCACGACCTCCAATTGTGGGCCGTGCAAATGCTAAAGGAGACTCTTTGAGCAAGAGCTTAAGTGATCTATATGAGGAAGTAAAAGATTGCCAAAAATGTTCCCTTTGGAAAACGCGTACCCAGACGGTTTTCGGGGTTGGTAACGAAAATGCCGAGATTTTGCTGGTGGGCGAGGCCCCCGGTTACTATGAGGACAAGAAGGGCGAGCCGTTTGTAGGAGCGGCCGGCAAGCTTTTGGACGAACTGCTGGCTTCCATTGGCCTAAACCGTGAAAAGGTGTACATAACTAACATCTTGAAATCGCGCCCTCCCGGTAACCGCGATCCTTTACCCGAAGAGATAGAGGCTTGCAAGCCCTATTTGATTGAGCAGATAAAGATAATTAACCCGGCCGTCATTGTTTCTTTGGGGGCTTTTGCGAGTAGAGTCCTTTTGGAGAAAAACATCTCCATGAAGCAGGTCCACGGGCGGGGATTTTGGGTCAAAGAGCATAACGTTTTTCCCATTTACCATCCGGCGGCAGCGCTTCACTCTCCTAATACCAAAGAGACCCTGGAACAAGATTTTTTGGCCTTAAAAGATTTTTTAAGTGAAGGAACTAACAAGGAAACCAAACCTCCTGAAGAACCCGCCCAAACGAGTCTCTTCTAAACAAACACAGAAGTAGAATGCCAAAGGATACCTCCTTGCCTCCTAAAAGTTCCAAAATCGTGAGTTACTCGTCCGCGGAAACTAAAATCTTGGGAGAGGGATTGGCTCCGTTCTTGAGAGCCGGCGATGTTATCAGCTTCAGCGGTGATTTGGGGACGGGGAAAACCACTTTTATTCAGGGATTGGCGAAGGGTCTTGGGATTGAGGGCCGAGTAACCAGTCCTACTTTCACTCTAATAAAAGAGTACCACCCAAAGATCCAAGATCCAAGCTCCAAGCTCCAGGTCCAAGGTCCAAGGTCTCAAGACAAAAACTTGAAGCCTGAAACCTGTAGCTTGAAACCTGTAGGGTTGGGGTTGTACCATTTTGATCTTTACCGGCTTAGGTCCTTCGAGGAGCTTTATGATTTGGGGTACGAAGAGTACTTTGGCGGACCAGGGATAACCGTAATTGAGTGGGGAGAAAAAATTGCCCCCCTTTTACTGGAAGTCTTTTTAGAAATTAAGTTAACGCAACAATTATCGGAAAACGTTCGGGAAATTGAGATCATCCCCCACGGTTCAAGATGGGAAAGGTTGGTTCCGGAGTGGCTCAAAAAAAGCCGTCTCAAGCAAGAACGATGACGAATAAATATCTATTTGCAAGGCAGGGTCAAGAATGCTGATTTTATCTTTTGATACCTCGACCGATTTTTGCACCGTGGCTGCGGGCATCGCCGGAAAAGTTCTGGCTGAAGAAAATGTTTTCGCTCCTCGGAGTCACGCTGAAAAGCTTCTTCCCTTAATCGATGCCGTTTTGAAAAAAGCCTCCTTAACACTGGATGAATTAGAAGTTATCGCGGTCGGCTTGGGCCCTGGTTCTTTTACCGGGGTTAGAATCGGAGTTTCTACGGCGAGAGCGCTGGCCCAAGCTTTAGACAAACCGGTCATCGGGATTTCTTCCTTAGACGCCTTGGCCTATACCAATAACGAGGGTATGATTTCGCCGGTGGTCGAAGCCCGGAAAAATGAGGTCTACTTTTCTGTTTATAAGCGCGAAAAGAATGATCTAGAGCGGCTTACCGAGTATTTAGTAGCGACGCCGGACGACTGCGCCAATCAGTTGAAGCAGTATCCAGGAACTTTACTGACCGGAGACGCTTTAGGAACTTATGGGCAATTTTTTGAAGAGAATTTAAGCCCAAGCTATAAATTCGCTCCGGCCTCCGATTGGTTTCCCAGAGCGTCACACCTTTTAAGTTTGGCACATCAAAGACACGAAGAGGCGCGCGATCTCTTCGAAATAAAACCTATTTATCTTAGGCGACCCGCAGCAGAGGTCCCGGGGTCTTCAGCCCTGGGCCATGTTTGAACCGTGAACAGTAACTGTGAAGCCTTTAACAGTCCAGTTTTTAGGATGTGTGAAGTGAATCTTAGGATAACCCCGATGTCCTTCAGGGATGTGGAAGGAGTCTACCGGATTGAAAGGCAGGTTTTTCCATCCCCCTGGACTAAAGAAGCCTTTAAGAGAGAAATCAAAAACGAAAATCACTCTGTGATGCTGGCAGCCAAAAACGGCCAAGAGGTTGTGGGTTATGCCGGCCTTTTTTTCGTTTATGATGAGGGCCACGTTACGAACATCGCCGTTAAGCCTGAACTTCAGGGAAGGGGAGTCGGCACCTGCTTGTTACTGGAGCTAATCAAGGCGGCCCTTCTAAAAAGAGTAACAAATTTGATGCTAGAGGTTAGAGAGTCTAATCAAATCGCTTTATCCTTGTACCGGAAATTTGGGTTTGAGCCAATGGGCGTAAGAAAAGACTACTATCTAGACACCCAGGAAGACGCCTTGGTTTTAGAGAAAGAGGCGCTTTCTTCCCCGGACAATATCGAGCGATTGGAAAAAATTGAAAAAGAGTTAAAAGTTCGAGTGCAATGGCTTGAATAGCTGGAGGATACATTGTCAGAGTTTATTTTAGGAATTGAAACTTCCTGTGACGAGACCGCGGCGGCTGTGGTATCCGGAGAAAAAAGAATTCTTTCGAACGTGGTCTCTTCCCAGGTAGATTGGCACCGGAGTTTTCGGGGCGTGGTTCCCGAAATTGCCTCCCGAAAACATTTAGAACATATTAATGCGGTGGTGGCTCAGGCGTTGGCTGACGCCCGAACGGGGTTCAAGGATCTGAGTGGAATCGCCGTTACGCAGGGACCAGGCTTGGTTGGAGCGCTTCTGATTGGTTTAACCACCGCTAAGGCGCTTTCCTACGCGAGGGGGCTTGCTTTAGTGGGTGTTAATCACTTGGAAGGGCACATCTACGCGAGCTTTTTGGACTATCCCGAGCTGGAACCACCGCTTGTCGCCTTGGTTGTCTCTGGCGGCCACACCACTCTCATTTATATGAAAGACCACGGGGAGTACCAAATTTTAGGGGAAACCCTAGATGACGCCGCCGGCGAAGCCTTCGACAAGATCGCGAGTTTTCTTGATTTAGGTTATCCCGGAGGACCTATAATCGATACGATAGCGGCTAAAGGTGATCCCGAAGCCATCAATTTCCCCCGGGCCATGATTAAGAGCGACAACTTTGATTTTAGTTTGAGTGGTCTGAAAACGGCCGTGATAAATTACGTCGCAAAAACTAGGGGTAGAGGACAAAAGATTAATCTAAACGACCTGGTAGCTAGCTTTCAAGCCGCCGTTGTCGACGTCCTAACTTACAAATCGCTAAGAGCGGCCCAAGAAATGAAAGCTCAGAAACTTGTTGTGGCCGGAGGAGTGGCCGCCAATAGTTACTTGAGAAAAAAATTCAAGGAACTGGATCAAAGGGATAATTTACGAGTTTATTTCCCGTCCCACAATCTTTGTACTGATAACGCGGCCATGATAGCCTGGGCCGGATACTTTCACTTTAAAAGAGGGGAGAGAATAGGACTTGAGGCGGTGCCCGATCCTAATCTCAGCCTAACTTGAAAATATGGGACAAGGGACGATGGACGAAGGGCGAAGGACAAGGGACACGAGTCAAAGGTCAAGAGTCAGGGGGGTGTCCTTGGAATCCTTGTTATCCTTGAAATCCCTGTCGCGGGAACTTGCCTAAGATGAGAAAACCTTATTTCCTTAATTTAATTTTAGCGATTACATCAGGGGGTCTTTTAGTTCTGGCTTTCCCCAAATTTTCCCAGGGGTGGCTGGCGTGGGTGGCCGTCTTTCCTCTTATTTTGGTTTGTTTTTACGCTTCGCCCAAACGGGCTTTCCTGTACGGCTTTTTGTCGGGAACAATTTTTTTTGGGGGGCTTCTTTACTGGCTATTAAGCCTGGAGCCGTGGGCGGGGCTCTCCTTAAGCATATTGGCCTGGGTTGCCCTAACCCTGGTGGAGGCTCTCACCTTTGGTTTTTTTGCGGCAGGCGCCAGCTTAATTTCTAAAAATTACTCCACTTGGGGGAGGCTCATTTTAATCCCCGCTTGGTGGGTAAGTTTGGAGTTCTTAAGATCAATCGGCCCCTGGTCTTTTTCGTGGGGAGTTTTAGGAATCAGTCAGACCTCAAGCCCAATGGTGCTAAAATTAGCCAAGATCTTCGGCGTTTTTGGCTTATCCTATCTAATTCT
>DATBWY010000126.1:0-5808 GCA_036514555.1 Candidatus Subteraquimicrobiales bacterium | reverse complement strand
CAAAATCCAACCAAAATCTAAACCAGGCTCAGTCTACACGTTTCACTTATCCCGACTCCTGTTCTCCTAAAGACACCGCCGAGGCGATGGCGTTTTCACCGCTGAAGGAAAGACTAACGAGAATTCCCCCGATCTTATTTTCTTTAGCTTTCGCGCGCGTCGCCCCTTTGAGGTTCACGCTCGGCCTCCCTGAAGAGTCTCTCGCTGTTTCAATTTCCACCCATTTTACGCCCCTGAAACCTGAGCCTAATGCCTTCATTATGGCCTCTTTAGCGGCGAAACGAACCGCGAAGTGGAGGTAAGGCCGGGCTTTGCTTAAGCAGTACTTTTGTTCCTCTGGTGTGAATACCCGGTCAACAAAACCGGCGTGAGACTCGATCGCCTCCTTAATCCGCTTAATTTCGACTAAATCAACGCCGATTCCCTTAACCATTTAACTTACCTTTAACCATTTGCCTTCCTAAATAGTCAGTGGGTTGACCGAAAAAGAGAATTGAATGAGAAGCTATTTCTTTTTTATTCAACTGTCACGCTTTTAGCTAGATTGCGGGGTTTATCTGGATCAATTCCTTTAGAAATGGAAACGTAGTAAGCGAAGAGGTGAAGCGGTACAATGGATAAAATTGGCGAGAATAACGGATCGGCGGCGGGAATCTTCAAGTTTCCGTTCTCGGCAACCAACAAAATGGTAGCTCTTCTCGCTCTCGCCTCCTGGATGTTGCTCTCCATTTTGCCCGCAAGATCATCCGGAGAAGAGATCGCCACCACCGGTACCCCTTCCTCTAAAAGAGCAAGAGGCCCGTGCTTTAGCTCACCTGCCGGATAAGCTTCAGCGTGGACGTAACTAATCTCTTTAATCTTAAGCGCTCCTTCAAGGGCGGTTGGGTAGTTTAGCCTTCGGCCGATGTAAAAAAAGATCTTTTTCTTGGCCATCCTTTGGGCGAGCTTTTGAATTTCTCCCCTATTATCGAGGATTTCCTGCATCTTCTCCGGAACTATTTTTAGCTCTGCGAAGATTTTCCGAAAAGTATCGCCCTCAATCCGGCCCATTTCCCGGGCCAAAAAGAGCGCAAGCTGAGTTAGAATAACAATTTTTCCCACATAGGCTTTAGTGGAGGCGACGGCAATCTCCGGTCCCGCGTAGATGTAGATGTTATCATCAGAGAGATTTGTTAAAGTCGAGCCGACCGCGTTCACAATGCTTACGACGTAAGCGCCTTTTTTTCGAGCTTCCTTGGCGCAGGCGATTGTGTCAGCCGTCTCGCCGGACTGGGAAAGCGTAATCACGGCGCACTCATCATCTAAGGTTTGGGCGGTTGAATATCTGAACTCCGAACCCATGACCGCCTCGGAAGGAATTCCAAATCTTTCAAGAAAATATTTGCCACCCAAACCGGCATAAGCGGCCGTCCCACAGGCCACAAAATAAATCCTCCTAAATTTGGCCAGTTTTTTTGCCACTTTTTCAATGTCTTTACGCGCCTTTAAGGCATTTCTAGCAGCCTGCGGCTCTTCGAGAATCTCCTTGAGCATAAAATGCTCGAAGCCTTCCTTTTCGGCCTCCTTAATATCCCAATCAATGGTTTGAACCTTTTTGTCTATTTTGCTACCGGTCTTTAAATTTTTAACAACCACCGAGCCCTTCTTGATTATTCCGTAGTCAAAATCGTCGAGAATTATCACCTTTTTGGTCTCAGGAAGAACGGCGGGAGTATCGGAAGCAATGAAATTTTCATTTTTGCCTAAACCAATAATGAGAGGGCTTTCCTTGCGGGCAATGAGTATCTTGTCGGGCTCCTTGGAGCTCATCGCGGCCACCGCGAAACTTCCCTCTAATTTTTTCATGGCCGCCGTAAACGCGGTTTCAAACTCGGTTTTGTGAAACTCTTCGATCAGATGAGGGATGACCTCGGTGTCTGTATCAGAAGTAAATTTATGGCCTTTCTTAATGAGATTTCGCTTTAGCTCCTGATAGTTTTCGATTATTCCGTTGTGAACAACCATAAATTCTTGGGAACAATCCGGGTGGGGATGGGCGTTTCGCTTCGAGGGTTCGCCGTGGGTGGCCCAACGGCAGTGACTCATGCCCAAGCCGGTCTCAATAGTCTTGCCTTCCCAGGCCTTTAAGGCGCGCTTTCTAACCTCGTCCACCTTACCCTTGTCTTTGGCGACCAGCAAGCCGTTCCCGTCGGCCACAGCGACCCCGGCGGAATCATAACCCCGATACTCCAAACGCTTAAGCATATCAAAGAGAATGGAGACTCCGTCTCTATCTCCAACATAACCGGCTATACCGCACATCAAACTCCTCCGAGTTTAGTTACAGGTTTCAGGTCGCAGGTCTCAGGTTACAGAGATGTAGAAGCTGTAAGCTCAAAGCTGAAGGCTCCAGCTTGCAGCTTGAAGCATGCAACTTGTAGCCTGAAACTGGTGACTTAGCCTAGTTCTTCTTTAATAATACCAGATATCGCCTGAGCTACCGTTCGGGCCTCACGGTCCTCACGCGCCTCGACCATCACTCTAACCACTTCTTCCGTTCCCGAGGGACGCACGAGAATCCTTCCCTTACCGTTTAATTTTGCCTCGGCGCGCTCGATTTCATCCCAAACCCTCTTCACCTCAGACAATTTTTCTTTGTGATCAACCTTAACGTTCAAAAGAACTTGCGGCAGGCGACTCATAACCCGTTTCACTTCAGAAAACGGCCGTTTCAACTCTTTGAGAACGGCCATTAACTTTAAAGAGGTAACAATACCGTCGCCGGTTGTGGCATCCCCCAAAAAAATTATGTGCCCCGACTGTTCGCCACCCAAAGCCACATTTTTCCTTACCATTTCTTCCAAAACGTAGCGGTCACCCACGTTGGTTTTTAAAACTTTTATCCCCGCTTGGCTGAGAGCTAAATCAAAACCCATGTTGGTCATCACGGTGGTCACTACGGTATCGTTGGGAAGATCGTTTTTCTTTTTGTAATGAAGGGCGCAAATAGCCATTATAAAGTCTCCGTCAACCACCTCGCCTTTTTCATCTATGGCAATGACTCTGTCAGCGTCTCCGTCATAGGCTAATCCCAAATCTACATCGCTCGAGGAAACAAAGTCCTGAAGGTCATCAGGATGGGTTGAACCGCAATCTTTGTTTATGTTAAGTCCGTCGGGATCGGCGCAAAACACCGAAACCTTGGCCTTTAAACGTTCGAGAATGGCTGGAGCAACCTTATAAGCGGCCCCGTTGGCACAGTCTATGGCCACTCTAAATCCCTCTAGGTCTCCGGAAATTGTGCTTGCCAAGTGGTCGATATAAAGCTCGGCTGCCTCTTTTACCTCAAGAATAGTTCCAACCTGCCCCCCCGTAACCAAACCTCCCGGTGTACTGCCCGCTAACAGTTTTTCCACTTCTTCCTCTTGGTCACTGGATAATTTAAAACCGGCCCCATCAAAAAATTTAATTCCGTTATATTCAGCTGGATTATGCGAGGCCGAAATAACCACTCCCCCGTCAGCCCTCAAATGACGAGCTAAATAGGCAATGGCCGCGGTGGGCATTACATCTACTTTCAGAACATCGGAACCGGTTGAAAGAATCCCAGCGGTGAGAGCCGCCTCTAGAAGATCTCCGGAAATTCGGGTATCTTTACCCACCACAAACTTCCCTTTCCCGCCCGGAGCCAGAAAAAGGGACCCTACTCTGCCTAAATTGAACGCGAGTTCAGGAGAGAGATCATCGTTGGCGATTCCTCTAATTCCATCGGTACCAAAAAGTTTTGGCAATTTTCCTCCCCAGAAAGAAATTCAGTATTTCTGTGCCCGAGATGAGAGATAATGCCACATCTTAATTCAGATATCACGTGTCAGATCGTCAAAATGTCACGTTTCGAAGCAAGAGATTTGTTAAATCTTACCTATATTCTTAAGATTAGTCGAGGAAATTTTTGTAAACGTAAGGGGAAGTCATCGCTCCGAGCAAGGCGAAATAATCGGGAACGAAAGTCACTTTCTCCCCTACTTCCAGATCTTTGGAGACCCTACTTAGATCCATTACTAAGTGATCGCTGCTTAACCTCAAAATCTCTGCCCCTTTTAGCAAGAGTTTTAGTTGGCCGCCCCCTATGTCTTGTTTTCCTAAAGCCACCACCGCTTGCTTTCTCGATAACCCTTTTAGGTTTTTATTCAGGGTTTTTTCGGCAATCTCCAGCACTTCGGCAGAGAGCAGAAAGGCGTTTTGGCAGGCGCCGGGAAGAGGCTCAAAACTTACCGTCTCTTGGCCTAAGAGAATAGCTTCCCCGATTCTAAGCTGATTAATCTGGTCAGGAACTTCGCCCGACTCAACGGCCTTCCAAGTACTGGAGTTTCCCCCCGAAACAACCTTAAGGTCTAGGGCAAATTTTTCCCGAATACCCTGGACGACTGCCGCTAAGAGCTCGAGACTCTCGGAAGCAGAGGAGGTTTCTTCAAAACAGGCGATGTTTGTGGCCAAGCCCTCCAGTTTTAATCCTTTTAGCTTTATAATTTTTCCAACCGCTTTTTCCAGCTCCGTCAAAGGCACGCCTTCTCTCAAATCTCCGGTTTCCACCACAAGAATAACGCGGTGGGTTCGCCCCAACGCTAACGCGGTTTCCGAAAGATTAAGGGCGGCGGCGTATTCCGTGACAAAACTAATATCAGCAATTTCAACGACCTTGGACCGCTCTTCTACCATTGGCTGGCGAAGCAACATTAAACGAGGAGCGTTTAGAGTTCGAAGTTTTTGGAGATTTCTTACTCTGGAGTCGGCAAATCCGGCTACGCCCCCCTTAAGCATCGCCCGAGCGATATCAGGATTTCCGAGGCAGCCTTTGGTTACCCCAATAACTTCAATCCCCTGTTGACTGCACGCATCAACCACAACCCTAGTATTCTGCTCCACCTTCTTTAAATCGATTGTGAGCAGGGGAAACACTCAGTTCTCCTCATGGTTAGCCAAATAATAGATGCAGGTCACTTAAAAGGAAAGATATAAGAAGACTGATCAAGGTTATGGGTGCCGAAAAATTACCGCTTGGAAAACTGAGGGGCCTTCCGAGCTTTCTTCAAACCGTACTTTCGCCTTTCTTTCTCTCTAGAATCGCGAGTTAGCAAGCCAATTTTTTTAAGAGTTTCCCGAAAGGTCTCATCGTACTCAGCCAGGGCGCGCGCTACCCCTAACTGAATCGCTTCGGCCTGCCCAGTGGTTCCGCCGCCCCTAATGTTAACTAATACATCGAATTTTCCCAGAGTTTTGGTGGCATTGAGCGGTTTTTTTACTTGATTCTGAAGGGCTTTTCGGCCAAAATATTCCTCTAAACTCCGGCCGTTTAATTCAAAATTTCCCTGGCCAGGAATAAGCCTTAACCTGGCCACTGATTCTTTTCGTCGCCCCGTCGCCCAGTACTCTTCTCTCTTGGCTCTGGGTTTCTTTTTCGTTTTTTGGCTCTTTACGGCTGTTTTTTGCTCTTTAGCTTCCGCTTTTTCTTCTTGCGCGGCTACCTTCTTTACAGCTGCTGTTTTCGGCTTTTCCGCTGTTTTTTGCTCTTTCTTTACTTCCTTTGGCGCCTTGGTTTCGGCTTTTTCTTCTTTCGCCGTTGCCTTCTTTGCCGCTGCTGTTCTTGGCTTTCTCGCCGCCGTTTTTTTCTCTTTCTTTACTTCTTTCGGCTCTTTAGCTTCCGCTTTCTCTTCTTTTTTAGCCGCTTTTTCGCCTGCGTTCTCTTTAGCCATACTTTCTCCTGGTTTAACTCACTTTAGAAACTCACGTCATCAAAGTCATTCAACATACGTTTACGTTATTGACCCA
>DATBWY010000125.1:0-6797 GCA_036514555.1 Candidatus Subteraquimicrobiales bacterium | reverse complement strand
AGGGGGGAAAATGGATGAGATGAATCTTAATCAGGCTCTAGAGCGCTTACAGCAGATTGTTGAGTTAGTGAATTCCGAGGAATTGGCAATAGAAAAATCTCTTGAACTGCTTGAAGAGGGCGTGGAGCTCGCTAATTTCTTAACTGAAAAGATGGATTTTTCACCGGAGGATCTTAGAGAGTGAAGGTCACTTACCCCAGAGAAAGACAGCTCCTGGTGGAAGAAGCTCTTGAAAAGTTTCTTCCGCGCCAAGAAAATTACCCCGATATAATTTATCGCGCCATGCGGCACAGCCTGCTCTCGGGGGGAAAAAGATTTCGGCCGATACTTGCTCTTGCCAGCGGTGAAGTTTTTAACCAAGGGATCCAAGAAGTCATGCCAACCGCCTGCGCCATTGAGTATATTCACACCTATTCCCTAATTCACGATGATCTTCCCGCTATCGATGACGATCGTTTAAGGCGGGGCAAACCCACCTGCCACGTTTTATTCGGGGAGGATGTGGCCATACTAGCCGGAGACGCTCTGTTTGCTGAGGCCTTTTATTTAGTAGCCTCGGCTCAGCGGACAGATCCACCATCAAAAATCATTCAAGTAATTGAGGAGTTAGCTTCGGCCTCGGGGATCAGAGGGATGGTAAAAGGGCAGGTAGCAGACATTTTTGCCGCCGGTAAGGAAATTGACGCTTCAACTTTGGATTTTATCCATTCACACAAGACGGGACGGTTGATTACGGCCGCGGCGCGGGTTGGAGGTATTTTGGGGGACGCCAGCGAAATGGAACTTGAGATGCTGACTCAGTACGCTCACCACTTAGGGTTGGCTTTTCAGATTACTGATGATATTTTGGATGTAGTAGGCGAAGAAGCGAAAATGGGAAAAGCCGTTCGAAAAGACGAACAAAGGTTAAAGGCGACCTTTCCAGCGGTTTTTGGAGTAGATAGAGCAAGAGAACTAGCCAAAGAATCAGTGGACAAAGCCAAAAATATTCTTAAAAGTCTAAATAGAGATGTCTTAACCTTAAAAGAACTAGCTGACTTTGTGTACCTCCGGGAATCGTAGGGACGAACACAAAAGTTGGCCGCAGGGGGCCGAATGGGAAAGATATTAGACAAAGTTAATTCTCCAGCCGATTTGAAAAAGCTTTCAAAATCTCAACTAAAAGATTTGGCGCAAGAAATTCGGGACCTGATGATAGAGACAGTTTCTAAAACGGGCGGACATCTGGCTCCGAATTTGGGAGTGGTCGAGCTCACCATCGGGCTTCACTTAGTTTTACAGAGTCCCAAAGACAAAATCATTTGGGATGTTGGGCACCAGGCCTATGTTCATAAGTTACTCACCGGGCGAAAAGACAAGTTTTCCACCCTTCGCCAGGAGGGGGGCCTCTCTGGTTTTCCCCGGAGAGCCGAGAGCGAGCACGACGCTTTTGACAGTGGTCACGCCAGCACTTCGATCAGCGTCGCCCTAGGTTTAGCCGAAGCTAGAGACAAAAAAGGGGGAGACGAAAAAATTGTAGTGGTGATCGGAGATGGCGCCTTAACGGGTGGAGTCGCTTATGAAGCCTTAAATCAGGCCGGTCATCTAAATACCTCCCTGATTGTAGTTTTAAACGATAACCACATGTCCATTGCTAAAAACGTGGGAGCAATGGCCTCTTATCTGACAAAAATTAGACTCGATCCCACCTACAACCGGTTGAAACACGAGATTGAAGAGCGGCTGAAGAAAATTCCGGCTATAGGTGAGCGAATGCTTCATCTAAGCCAGCATTTGAAAGAGGGAATAAAGCAGTTTCTGGTGCCCGGAGTTTTATTTGAGGAGTTAGGATTTAAGTATGTTGGCCCCTTTGACGGCCATAACATTGAAGAAGTAAAGAAAAGCTTAAGTTTGGCAAAGCAGTTCGAAGGTCCGGTTCTAATCCACGTTTTGACTGAAAAGGGGAAGGGTTATCTTCCAGCGGCCCGAAACCCAGAAAAGTTCCACGGAGCTTCTCCTTTTGTGGTTAAAACGGGACACTTTCGAAAGAAAAATAAGATTCCCACCTACACCCAGGTTTTTGGGGAGACTATGGCCGAACTCGCTCGGAAGGACGAGCGGATTATCGCCATTACGGCGGCGATGCCCTCAGGGACCGGATTAGAGGATTTCGCGGAAAGTTTTCCAAACCGCTTCTATGACGTGGGAATCGCGGAACAGCACGCGGTTACCTTCTCCGCCGGCTTAGCTTTAAACGGATTTCTGCCGGTTAACGCCATTTACTCAACTTTCTTAGAAAGAGCCTATGATCAAATAATTCAGGATGTGGCTCTCCAGAATTTGCACGTTATTTTTGCCGTTGACCGGGCCGGCATTGTCGGCGAGGATGGCCCTACTCATCAAGGCGGTTTTGATCTTTCTTATTTGAGGCACATACCGCGGATGGTCATTATGGCGCCCGAGGACGAGGAAGAACTCCGTCATATGTTATACACCGCTACCAAGATTAAAGCCCCGGTAGCCGTAAGATACCCGCGGGGGCAAGGATTGGGTGTCGAATTTTCCCAGCAGTTTAAGGAACTGGTTTTGGGGAAGGCAGAGGTTGTCTTGGAAAATGGGGTCGATGTCTCCTTAATCGCGGTAGGCAGGATGGTTAAGGTGGCTAAGGAAGCGGCGGAAAGCCTTAAGAAAAAGGGAATCCTGGCCACTGTTGTCAACGCGAGATTTATTAAGCCCCTCGACCGTGATCTCATTTCCTTTCTCGCCAAACAGTCGGAACTTTTAGTTACTCTGGAAGAAAATAGTCAGATGGGGGGATTCGGGAGCGGTGTCCTTGAGACGCTGGCGGAAGAGGGCATTTCGGTGCCGGTTTTAAACTTGGGTTTTCCCGACCGTTTTATCCTCCACGGTAAGCCGGATAAGCTACTTCAGGAACTAGGGTTAGACGCGGCCGGAGTCACCCACTCGGTGGAGAAGAAACTAGAGGCCCTAAGGAGAATGAAATTTTCTTTTCGAGAGGAAGAGTGGCTCGACGATGTTATTCCCTACACCCGGAGTGAGGATGGGTAAAAAAGAACGAGCCGATGTTTATCTGGTAAAGGAAGGATTTTTTGCCAGCCGGGAACGGGCGGAGGCGGCTATTCTCGAGGGAAAGGTATTCGTATCCGGACAAAGGCTGGAAAAAGCGGGAACCTTGGTTGATTCTCGGAACCACTTGGTGATAAGGCCGGAGTTTCCCTATGTTTCCCGGGGTGGTTTAAAGTTAGAGAAAGCCCTAAAAAATTTCCGGGTCGATGTGCGGGGAAAGGTTGTTTTGGACGCCGGCGCCGGAGTGGGGGGCTTTACTGATTATTTGATTAAAGCGGGGGCCGCCAAAGTAATCGCGGTCGATGTCGGTTATGGCGATTTTGCGTTTTCTTTACGCCAAAATCCCAAAGTTTTTCTTTTAGAACGGACTAACTTCCGGTATTTGACGCCGGACAAGATTCCTGAAGTGCCTCAACTTATAACGGTCGACCTTTCCTTCATTTCGGTTAAAAAAGTTACCGAGACTTTAAAAAATCTTCTTAGCGCTCAGGGCGGTGCCCTTATTTTGGTAAAACCACAGTTTGAAGCTCCAAGAGAAGATGTGGGCCGAAAAGGAGTGGTTAGAGACGAAGAAGTGCATAAGGAGGTTCTTCAAGAGCTCTGGCAATATTGTGAGCAACAGGAGTTTGAAATTAAAGGGATGACCTTTTCTCCGATTTTGGGAAGAGAGGGAAATATGGAGTTTTGGATGCATCTTAAAAAAAATTCGCCCCGTTCTACCCCTAAAGCTCAAATTCAAAAGATTGTTGAAAAAGTAGTAAGCGATGCTCATCGAGAACTTCTTGTTACCCCATAACTCTCTCTTTTTGCCTTCTTTAAGTTGCATGGAGATTAGCGATGGTTAAGGGAAAAGAAAGATTGGTAACCGCCTCGAAGACGGTTGCGATTATATCTCATGTTAAGAAAAAAGAAGCCCATTCTTTGGCGGAAGAGTTAATCGATTGGCTTTATAAGCAACGAGTAAGGGTAAAAATTCCCCTTGTCGATTCAAAGCTCCTAGAGGCGCCGGAGTTAGGAGTGCCACCGAAAGATTTCCCATCCGACTTGGATCTCCTAATTTCGCTCGGCGGTGATGGCACGCTGTTAAGAGCCGCTAAAATCCTGGGTGGCAAAGAAACTCCGATTTTAGGAGTCAATCTGGGAAAATTTGGTTTTCTTTCCCCAATAGAAGTAGCCGATCTTTATCCGGTCTTGACCCAGGTATTAGAGGGTAAATTTAAGGTTCAAAAACGAATGATGCTCGACTGCGAAGTTTTTAAAGAGGGAAAGCGGATTGTCAAAGAGACAGGCTTGAATGAAGCCGTTGTCACTAGGGGAACCGACCCCCGCCTGCTGGAGCTGGAAGTAAAACTCAATAACGAACATTTTTACAATTATGCCTCCGACGGCCTAATTTTGGCCACGCCCACTGGGTCTACCGCCTATTCGCTATCGGCCGGGGGGCCCATCGTGTCTCCGGACGTCCGGGTGATGTTGATGACACCCATTTGCCCTCACTCGCTATTCGACCGGACCATAATTCTTTCTAAAAACGATACTGTTCAAGTTTATCCTCGTTTTGAGCAGGATGTAGTGGTAAGTGTTGATGGTATCGCGGTTGACACCCCAAAAATTTTCGACTTTGTTCAGGTCTCGGTGTCCGCGGTTTCCGTGAGCTTGGTTCAGCCCGGCAAGGAGAGTTTTTACGCCCTTTTAAAGAAGAAGTTGAAGATTTAGTTCGAGGAGATTTGATGGATTATCAGGGGACAGCTAAGCTCGATCGAAGGACAAAAAATCTGGTAAAGCGTTTAAATCCAGCAGATATTGCTTTCATTTGCCACCCTGACCTGGATAGAGTTACCGCCGAATCGTTAATTGAGGCCAAGACGGAAGTGGTGATTAACGCTGAATCCTTTTCTACCGGGCGCTATCCAAACATTGGACCATTAATACTTTTGTCAGCCGGAATTCATCTTGTAGACAAGGTTGGCCCGGAAATTTTTGATACCCTTAACGAAGGTGAAAGGATAACGATCAGGGACGGAAAAATATTTAAGAACGGTCAGTTTTTAGCCGAAGGCGAGGTCTTAAGCCTACCTAAAGCCCAAAACTCGTTTGAGAGGGCCGAGAAAAGCCTCGGGAAAGAGCTGGAAAAATTTGCTCTCAACACCCTGTCCTATATTCAAAAAGAAAAGAATCTTCTCTTAGATGGAGTGGGTCTGCCGGAGACGAGGGTTAAATTTTTAGACCGGCAAGCCTTGGTGGTCGCCCGGGGCTATCATTATAAAGAGGACATAAAAATTTTGTGGCCCTACATAAGGGAGGTAAGACCCGTTTTAATAGGGGTTGACGGAGGATCCGACGCGCTTATTTCCGAAGGATTAAAGCCTGATATTATCATTGGAGACATGGATAGCGTGAGCGACCGGGCGTTACTTTCCGGAGCCGAACTAATAGTTCACGCCTATCCAAACGGAAAAGCCCCGGGACTGAAACGGCTGGAGAAGATGGGCTTAAAGCCACTCATCTTTAAAACCGGCGGAACGAGTGAAGACATTGCTCTTCTATTAGCCTACGAAAAGGGCGCGGATCTAATTGTCGCCGTTGGAACCCATTCCAATCTGATCGAATTTTTGGATAAGGGCCGGGGCGGGATGGCTTCTACTTTCCTGACGCGATTAAGAGTCGGGGACAGACTGGTTGACGCCAAAGGGGTTAACAAGCTCTACCGCGCAAGGGTAAAAACTTCACACATACTAACCATGCTGGTAGCGGCTCTCGTTGCCATGCTTACGGTGATTTTAGTTTCTCCTCCTGTTAAACAGTTTATTTCCTTAATCTTCACCAAACTCCGCTTATTGCTCGGCTTCTAGCAAAAAACTACATCAAAATTAGGAGTTAAAAAGCCAGAAGTCATTTTCCGGGCGCTCGTTTCGTGTTCTACTGATAAAAGTGCGGAGCTTGAGACGAGACTGTTGATTAATGGCCAATTTATCAAATTTTGAGCACTTTATGTGAGTGCTTTTCGGGTGGACACGGAGGTCCACCCCTACTGAACAGGAATGTAGGGAACAGCCGCCCACCGCCTGTGGCGGGGCAAGCGTGCCGTTCCGCGTCATTGAAGCCACTTAAAATCGTTATTCGACAGTCTCGAAACATGAAACGTGAGACTCCGTCGTCCCCTAATTATGTTTTTTCGGTGAGAAAGGATAAAATTGTCTAAGAAATCCGATAATTGCTGCTGTTAACAGTCAAGAGTCAAGTGTCAAGGGATATGGGTCAAAGGACGAAAGGCGAAGGAGTCAGGATTCAGGAGTCGACAGGCCGACCGAGAATTGTCATCCCGAACTTGTTTCGGGATCTGTCGGTTTCGTAAACAGCAAACAATCGAGATTCTGAAATGAATTCAGAATGACCGAACAAACGGTTTTTGTATTCTCGGTAGCCTCTCGAGAGTCGAAAGGCGAAGGGCGAAGGGCGAGAGGACAAAGGGCCTCATTAGCTGGTATTTTAAGGGATTTATTAGTTTTTGACGAGAGCGTGAAATGTTTGATGTTAGATATCATTTAGTTTCTTTAGTAGCGGTTTTTCTGGCGTTGGCTTTGGGGATACTCATGGGTTCAGTCATTGCCGGGAGAGGAACCTTGGTAGAGCGCCAGAATGCGCTAATAGAAGGCATCCAGGCGGACGTCAACCGGATTCAAAAAGAAAATAAGGGCTTACACGAGGAACTTAAAAATAGTGAAAATCTA
>DATBWY010000124.1:0-9547 GCA_036514555.1 Candidatus Subteraquimicrobiales bacterium | reverse complement strand
TTACCCAAAACATTCAGACCGGTCTGAACCGCCTTGGCGAAGACAAACCAGTTCTGACGCTGGCAGCCGATATCCCCCTGATTACTCCCCAAGCCATTGAGGATTTTTTAGCCAGATGTGAAAAGAAAGAGGCGCAAGTCTACTATCCGATAATTCCTCGAAGAGAAGTGGAAGAAAAATTTCCGGGGAGTAAAAGAACTTATGTTACCTTAAAGGAAGGAACGTTCACCGGAGGGAATTTGGCGCTGGTTATTCCTTCGGTAATTAGAGAAAATGCTTCTCTAGTGGAGGATGTTTATCGATTGAGAAAAAGTCCGATCCGGTTGGCGAGGATTCTAGGTTTAAAGTTTATCTTGAAATTTTTAGCTCGAAGATTATCCTTAAAAGAAGTAGAAAAAGTAGCGTCTCAATTGATTAAAGCAAAAGGTTGTGCCATAATCGCTCCGTATCCAGAAATTGGAGTAGATGTGGATAAGGATTCAGATTTAGAGGCGGTCGAGAAGCTAATAGGTTCAACGAGTAATTAAACGAGGTTAAATTGGCGTCACTGTTAGCAATTTCTACTAAAGACGCTCCGGATCCGGTGGGGTCTTATTCCCAAGGAATCAAGGCCGGCGACTTCATCTTCGTTTCCGGGCAAATTCCCCTTAATCCAAGAAGCGGAGAAATAGTTAAAGGGGAGTTAGAAGTTCAAATTAAGCAAGTTTTAGAAAACGTAAAAGCAATTTTAGAAGCGGGAGGCAGTTCCTTAAAGAAGGTAGTAAAAATGTCGGTTTTTTTGAACGACCTGGAGGATGCTCCCAAGGTAAACACTATTTTTGAGAAGTATTTTCCGAAGGAGCGTCCGGCAAGGGAAATGATGGAAGTTTCTCGGCTACCAAAAGAAGCTCTTTTAGAAATTTCAGCGATTGCCTTGAGTTAAATTAATTTAGAGCCTTACTACTTTGTCCTGATGTAAACAAATTTAGTACATCCGGGGCAGTCAAAACTTCAAGGAGGAGTGAAGAATGAACATCACCAGAGTGACCGTTCGTCCTGTCGAGATGAACAAGGTCAAAGCCATGGTCAGTATCACAATTGACGATGCCTTTGTGGTGCACGGCCTGCGAGTAGTCGAGGGTGAAAGAGGATTTTTTGTGGCCATGCCGAGCCGAAGACTTCCAAGTGGCGAATATCGGGATATAGCTCACCCCATAAACACCGAGACTCGGGAAATGATTGAGAGCATGGTTTTGGAGGAGTTCAAAAAGACCGAGGGTAAAGAAGCATCCTCTGGTGAAGAAGAGAAAGTAGAACCAGAAGAACCTAAGCCCCAAGAAGAACCAGAAGAACCTAAGCCCCAAGAGGAACCAGAAGAACCTAAGCCCCAAGAAGAACCCGAAACTCAAGAAGAGTAAATTTAATAAAGAGGACTTGAGTGCTACAAGCACCAGGTTTCGAATCTCCAGGTCAAAAATTGGGGCGTGGTGAAGCGGTAACACAGCGGATTTTGGATCCGTCATTCGGAGGTTCGAATCCTCCCGCCCCAGCCTGTTTTTGATTTTTAGGCATTTAAAAGGGGGGTTTCCCTTTGGAATGGGGAGATAGAGTAGTTGTTATAACCGGCGCTACAGGTGGTCTCGGAAAAGAAGTAGTAAAAACTTTTTTGGGAGCCGGCGCCCACGTTGTTTTTACTTACCGGAACGAAGCAAAACTTGAAGCTCTTCTTTCTGACCTTCAGAGCTTTAAAACTCAACTCGATTATTTCAAGACCAATCTTACGGAGGAACCAAGTGTTCAGGAGCTTGCCCGAAAGACGGTCGAAAAACACAAAAAAATAGACGGTTTGGTGAACCTTGTGGGAGGTTTTGCCGGCGGAGAGACAATTTCAGAAACGACCCAAGAAAACTGGGATTTTTTGATGAATCTCAATTTGAAATCGGTTTTCTTAAGCTCAAAAGCGGTAGTGTCTTATATGATAAACCAAAAATACGGTAAAATAGTAAACGTCTCCTCTAAGGCAGCGGTGCAAAGAAAGGCAAAAGCAGGTCCCTATTCGGTGTCTAAAGCCGGTGTCATAACTTTTACTCGAACCCTGGCTGATGAGGTTAAAGGTGATAATATAAACGTCAACGCAATTCTTCCCAGCATAATTGCGACTGAGGCCAATATTAAAAGGATGCCGGCAAAGGATCATTCTCGCTGGGTGACACCGAGAGAAATAGCAGAAGTGGTTTTATTTTTAACCTCTGAAGGAGCCGGAGGAATAAACGGGGCCGCCATTCCGGTTTTTGGAAAGTTGTTATGAAGGACGATATCGCAGTCAAGCTAGAAAAGAGTAAATTAGCGCTGGCTGTTATTATTTTAGCGGCCGGCGAGGGAAAACGGATGAAGTCCGCTATGCCTAAGGTGTTACACGCTGTTTGTGGCCAGCCAATGCTAAAATACGCGGTTGATTTAGCCACTAAGCTAAATCCCGAAAAAATTCTCATTGTTATAAGGCCAAGCCGCGAGCTGTTCAATATCTTTAAAGGCCAGGCTGAAATGGTAGTTCAAGAAACGCCCCTAGGCACGGCTGATGCCGTTTTAAGAACAGAACCGTTTTTACGCGACTTTAAAGGGGATGTGTTAGTTCTGTCTGGGGATACGCCCCTTCTACGAGCGAAAACAATTGAGAGATTGGCAAAGGCTCATTTTCAAGGAAAAGCCGCGGTCACATTGCTGACTGCCGCCGTGAAAGAGCCAAAGGGTTATGGCCGAATCATTAGGAATAACCGAGGAGAAGTTGAAAGAATTGTCGAAGAGCGAGACTGTTCACCCGGGCAAAGAAGAATTTCTGAAATAAACGCCGGAACCTATATTTTTAAAACAGAAGAGCTTTTTACGGCTGTTTCCGAAGTTACTGCCGAAAATGACCAGATGGAATTTTATCTTACTGATTGTATCGAAATTCTGAGGAAGCGCAAGAAAAAAATTCAGGCCGTTAAAACAGACGAACTAGAAATCTTGGGCGTAAACTCGAGAAAAGAACTTGCTTTAGCCGGAAAAATTCTGAGAGAAAGAATTAATTCGAAGTGGATGGAACGAGGGGTAACACTAGTTGATCCGGCCTCAACCTTTATCGATGCTGAAGTGACTATCGGAAACGACACGGTCATTTATCCTTTCTCCTTTTTGGAAGGGAAGACCGCAATCGGCGCTAATTCAAAAATAGGGCCCTTTGCCCGTTTAGCGAACACAAAAGTCGGAAGAAACGTGGAAATTCAAAATTCGGTGGTTAAAGAATCTATAATCGCAAATGAAGCGGTGGTGGGTCCCTTTTCGCACTTAAGACCGGGTACTGTCATTAAAAAGGGAGCGAAGGTAGGTGCGTTTGTCGAAATCAAAAAGAGCGAGATTGGTCCGGAGAGCAAAGTACCTCACCTGAGCTACATTGGTGATGCCACTATAGGGAGAGAGGCAAACATCGGAGCCGGCACTATTACCTGTAATTATGACGGAATTAACAAGCACAAAACCGTTATCGGGGATTACGCCTTTATCGGAAGCGATACTCAACTGGTTGCCCCGGTTAAAATTGGAAAAAAAGCGGTAACGGGTGCCGGATCTACTATTACCAAAAATGTGCCGGATGAATCGTTAGCTTTAGAGAGGACGAAGCAGACGATAATTGAAGGTTGGTTTGAAAAGCGGATGGGAAAAGATAAAAAAGCAAAGGACAAAAAGAAAAATAAAAGGAGATAACGGTGTCTTTTCGGTCAAACGGTCACCTGATTGTTTTTGCTGGAAGTTCCAATCTTGAGCTGGCAACGGAAATTGCTGGCGACTTAGGTCTGGAGTTGGGAGAAAGGAAACTTTCCCGCTTCAGCGACGGCGAAGTGTACGCCAGATTTTTAGAAAGCGTGCGTGGAAAAGACGCTTTCATAGTTCAGTCGCTTTCTAGACCCGTTAACGACCACTTGGTTGAACTATTGGTGATGGTTGATGCCTTAAAAAGGGCTTCCACAAAGAGGATTTCAGCGGTCATCCCTTACTATGGTTATTCGAGACAAGACAAAAAAGCGGCCGCCCGGGAACCAATTACCGCAAAATTAATAGCTGATCTTTTAACTGTGGCTGGTATTGATCGAATGCTATCAATGGATCTCCACGCCGGACAAATTCAGGGCTTCTTTAATAAGCCCGTCGATCACTTGACCGCTCTTTCCATCTTAAGCAATTACTTTAAAGAAAAAAAACTGAAAGATCTGGTAGTCGTTGCTCCTGATGTAGGAAGAGTAAAGATGGCTAATAGCTACGCCAACCGGTTAGGAGCAGGATTAGCCATTTTACACAAAACCCGCCCCAGTCACAATCGAGCCGAAATCAGCACGCGTATTGTTGGAGAGGTTAAGGACAAGATTGCCCTCTTAATTGATGATATGATAGACACAGGAGGCACTATCGTTGGAGGCGCGGAAGTTCTTCTTAAGGGGGGCGCGAGGGAAGTATACGCGTGTGCCACCCATCCTGTTTTCTCCGACGACGCCGTTTGGAAACTGCAAAATTCCGCTTTTAAAGAAGTGGTTGTCACTAATTCGATTCATGTGCCGAACGAAAAACGCTTTGGAAAACTTAAGATATTATCAGTAGCTAATCTTTTTGCCAGGGCAATTGATAATATTCATAACGATGGGTCTGTGAGCAGCCTATTTAAAGGAGAAAACTTCTGACCCAAAACCTAACTTACGCGGAGGAAGCATCATGGAAATATTGGATTTAAAAGTTAAAAAAAGGGATAAATTCGGTAAACAAGGAGCAAGGCTAGTGAGAACTCGTGGGGAAATTCCCGCCATCTTTTACGGGCAAGGTTTTAACCCACAGCCGTTATCGGCTTCGGCAAAGGATTTTAAGGGAATCATAAGCACTCCGGCGGGAACCAATGTTATCGTGAATTTGGGGATAGAAGGAGAAAAGCCGGAAACCGCCATCATTAAAGAGATACAAAAAGACCCCACCAAAGACCGTTATCTTCACGTTGATTTCTTAAAAATTGCCATGAGTGAAGAGATCGAAACGTCCATCCCTTTAGTGGTGGGGGGAGATTCACCAGGAGTTAAAGAAGGGGGGGTGTTGCAGCACTCATTGTGGGAAATTCTGGTCAAAGCTTTGCCTAAAAGTCTGCCTGACCGAATAGAAGTAGATATTGGAAGCTTAGGGATAGGAGATACTCTTAGAGTGTCCGATATCGCCGCCCCCGAAGATGTTACAATTTTAACATCCGGTGAAGAAATGGTTGTTTCGATTGTTCCTCCAACCGAGCTTAAAGAGGAAGAGTTAGTGCCAGAGGAAGAAGTTGAACCTGAGGTAATCGGCGAGAAGGAAGAAGAAGAGGTGCCAGAGGCCAAAGAACAGCCTAAAAAGGAGACCGACGAGGGCTAAGATCGGTTCTCAAAATCTTCTTTTTAGCTTTCTCAAGAGGATTTATTATACTTTACCCACTCAACCAGGAGGGGAACGGGTGAGACTTGGCCAAAGGGGAGAAGAAATGGCCAGCCATTTCCTCCGGAGAAAAGGTTACAAAATCGTGGAACGAAGTTACCGTTCACGACTCGGAGAGATTGATCTAATTGCCGCCAAAGACGGTGTGCTTGTTTTTTGCGAGGTTAAAACGCGATTAAACAAAAAATTTGGAGAACCTTTCGAATCTGTAACACCTCGAAAACAAAAACAGTTGCGCAAACTAGCCGAACTCTATATACTCTCCCATTCACCGGATCTTAATTACCGGTTCGACGTTGTTTCCATTTTTCTCAATCCCCAAAGGCAATTAAAGGAAATTTCCCACATTGAGAATGCTTTTTGCTAGAGAAGACATGCGCAAATACGTAGCTCTCATCTTTATTCTCCTGCTTCTAAATTTAACCGGTGCTGGGGCCGTCGTCTACCTCCGCCAGCGGATTAATGCTTATAACCAAGAAAATTTGAGTCTTAAGAAAGAGCTAGGGAAGCAGGAAACGTCTCTTTCAAATCAGAAAAAGAAAATTAAAGACTTGAGTTCCCGGCTTGACCAGGATGGTGAAATTGATCGGATTCAAGCGGAATTACTCGCCTTAAATAACGAGATTTCCGATTTGGACGGTCAAATAATCGAACTTTTTAAGAACGTGAACGACCATTTGGCGGCGTCTGTTCAAAAAACGAGCGAAGGCAATCAGGAAGAAGCAAACACCCATCTTCAAGAAGGCAACTCCGCTATTTCCCAAATAAATAATCTGATTAACCTTTCCAACCAAAAAATTGACCAAGTGAACGAGCTTTTGGTAAAACTAGGAGGAGGAAAAGGGAAAGAGATTTAAAACAATAATATAAAGGAGGTTAATTTGCTAGCGAGAACGGAGAGCGCGTCTGTTCTTGGTTTGGATGCTTACTTAGTTCGGGTGGAGATTGACATTTCGGCCGGTCTTCCTTCTTTTAGTATTGTCGGCTTGCCCGATGCGGCGATTCAAGAATCAAGGGAAAGAGTTCGAGCAGGCATCTCCAATTCTGAATACGATTTTCCCTTAAAAAGAATCACTATAAATTTGGCCCCAGCCGATGTTAGAAAAGAGGGTCCCTCTTTTGATCTGGCAATTGCGGTCGGAATTCTTTTAGCCCACTCTAAGCTTGCCACCGATAAAATCAACGATTATCTTTTATTAGGCGAACTTTCTCTAACAGGCGAAGTAAGAAAGATAAAAGGGGTTTTACCGGTCGTTCTTTTTGCCAAAAAAGCAGGAAAGAAGGGTGTTGTTTTACCCCGCGAAAATGCGGCTGAAGCTAGTCTCATTAAAGATATAGAAATAATTCCGGTAAGTTCTTTGAAGGAAACGACTGATTTTTTTGAAGAATCAAAGGTAATTACCCCTTACACCGCGGATATTTCGAAGATTACACCAGAAGCGCCCAGCTATGAGTGTGATTTCTCTGAGGTTAAAGGCCAAGAGCACGTCAAAAGAGCGCTCGAGATTGCCGCCGCCGGAGGCCACAATGTGCTCATGGTTGGGCCCCCGGGATCGGGAAAGACTATGTTAGCGAGGAGACTTCCGACTATACTGCCGGATATGAGCATGGATGAAGCAGTCGAAGTCACCAAAATTTATAGCGTGGCAGGAATACTTGCCACGAGTTCACCTCTTCTTTTGATGAGGCCATTCAGATCACCTCACCATACCATCTCGTCAGCAGGTCTGGCAGGCGGAGGCCAATTCCCTAGACCCGGAGAAATTTCCCTGAGTCATAACGGTATTCTCTTTTTAGATGAGTTTCCTGAGTTTCAAAAAACAGCCTTACAGGTTTTAAGGCAGCCCTTGGAAGATGGGCGGGTAACCATCTCCAGGGTCCAATCGTCTCTCACCTATCCGGCTAAATTCACTTTGATCGGGGCGATGAACCCCTGTCCCTGCGGTTTTTTTGGAGACGAATTTAAAGAGTGTATTTGTACACCCAATCAAATCCGGCAATACCGAGGTAAAATTTCCGGTCCGCTTCTTGACCGAATTGATATCCACATGGAAGTACCGCGCCTAACTAAGAAAGAGTTAATGTATGACAAAAAAAGCGAATCATCCCCGGCGATCAAAACCAGAGTTCAAGATGCTCGAGAGCGTCAACAAAAAAGGTTCGCTAGCCTCAAAATTACTACTAATTCTCGTATGAAAGCGCGGCATATTAAAGAATTTTGCAGACTAACTGATGGCGCTTTTCAATTTCTTGAAAAAGCTTTGGATAAATTGGGTTTTTCGGGTCGTTCTTACGATCGGGTCCTAAAGCTCGCTCTAACCATTTCGGACTTGGCGAAAAGCAATGTTATCGAAACGGAGCATATCGCCGAGGCTCTGCAATACCGCAGTTTAGATCGGAATATTCATTAGGCAAAATTCAGTTTTTCACAACCACCTATCAGCCCCAGAGCCTCCGTGGCCTAGGGAGGTTAAAGTTTTGAGTAGACCTCACAAATAGCGAAAGAATATGAGTAACAGGAAATGACAAAAAGAGGATTTGAGAGGAAAAAGTGGACGAAAAATACTGGGTTGGTCTGAAGCTGATCCCTCCAATTACCCAAAAATTTAATCAGTTTTTAAGACAATTTGGGGGAGCTAAGGAGATATGGGAGGCGTCCCTTTCGGAACTTTCCCAAGTAGTATCATTGGAAGTCGCTCAAAAAATAGTCTTTCAAAGAAATCAGGTTAATTTGGGAGAAGAGCTTGAGCGGGTCAAGAACCATGGAGCCAGAGTCCTAACGGTTAATTCACCGGAATACCCAACTCTTCTTCAAGAAATTCCCAGTCCCCCCGCGGCTCTTTTCATAACGGGTAAAAACCTAAAAGATTTTTCTCCCGCCATCGCCATTGTAGGTTCGCGCCGCGCTAGCACCTACGGTAAAGCTTTAGCCGAAGAATTCGCCGCCAAGCTGTCTGAAGCTGGGTTGACCATAGTGAGCGGTCTCGCTAGAGGCATTGACAGTGCTGCTCATCTTGGAGCTCTAAGAACCGGCGGAGAAACTGTTGGTGTTTTAGGCTGTGGCCTGGATGTCGTCTACCCCGCGGAAAATAAAAAGCTTTACCAACAAATTTCCGAGGAGGGAGCGCTTGTATCTGAATATCCGTTGGGTACACCCCCGTTGACCTTTCATTTTCCATCGCGAAACCGGATCATAAGCGGCCTTTCATTAGGGGTAATTGTTGTTGAAGCTAACGACAGAAGCGGCGCTTTGATAACGGTTGACTTTGCTCTGGAACAGGGAAGAGAAGTATTTGCGGTGCCAGGCAACGTCAAAAGTACGTTGAGCCGAGGCACTCACAAACTGCTCAAGCAAGGAGCTTCGCTTGTAGAAAAAGCCGAAGATGTTTTGGAAGCTCTCAATATCAGCTCCCCGGAGATTTCGGTTCGGAAGGAATCTAACCAGTCTGACCTTTCTCGCGACGAAAAAAGTCTTTTGGAGAGGGTGGGATGGGAAGTAAGACATATCGATGAAATTTGCAGGCAAGTGAATCAGCCAATTTCTCAGACTTCAAGTTTGCTAACCATCTTAGAATTGAAAGGTTATATAAAGCAGGAAGCCGGTCAAAGATACCTGAGAATCCAGTAAACCACCAGCACCAACGGATAAAAAGACATGCATGAGGGATTGAAAAATTTTTTAAAGTATCTAACTGCTGAAAGAAATGCGTCTCCCCATACTTCTAGGGCGTACCAAAGGGATATTGAACAATTTCTGGCTTATTTAAAAAGAGCAAACAAAGAACTTGAAAGCCTCGACCACAAGAGTTTCCGTCAATACCTTGCTCTACTTCAAACGCTCAAATATAAGAGGAAAACAATTGCCAGAAAACTAGCCTCCCTTAAAAGCTTCTATAAATACCTCAAACGAGAGGATTATGTTCACGCTGATCCCACTTCTTTTATTTCTTCTCCAAAAATCGAGAAAAGGCTGCCAAGAATTTTAGAGATAGAGTCGGTTGAGGAACTTTTATCCCTCGCCTTCCTTGCTGATCCTGCGGGCCAGCGAGACCGGGCTCTTCTGGAGACGCTTTACGGGACCGGAATC
>DATBWY010000123.1:0-4295 GCA_036514555.1 Candidatus Subteraquimicrobiales bacterium | reverse complement strand
TTGAAGAGGGCCGTCTGGCAGCCAAAGTACCCACCAAATCCCTCACCGAAGGACCCACTTTAAACCGGGTTGCTAAAAAACCGGCTTACCTGGGAAAAGTTAAAAAATTTGACTTTTCCAACCCCGAAGAACCGGCCGATTTTAATGAGGTCTTTTTAAGACTTTTGCAATCACCCAATATTTGCAGTCGCCGCCCCATTTACGAACAGTACGATCACCAGGTTCAAACGAACACGGTGATTTTACCGGGAGCCGACGCCGCCGTTTTGAGACTAAAAGGAAAGAACGCCGGTCTGGCAGTGACTACCGACGGAAACGGTCGTTACTGTTATTTGGATCCATTTTTGGGCGCCCAGATCGCGGTGGCTGAGGCCGCTCGGAATCTGGTTTGCGTCGGAGCAAAGCCGCTAGGCTTGACGAATTGCCTCAATTTTGGGAGTCCTGAGAACCCCGAGGTTTTTTGGCAGTTTAAAGAGGCTGTAAGAGGCATAAGTGAAGCCGCGAGGGCTCTTGAGACCCCGGTTGTCAGCGGAAACGTGAGCTTCTATAACGAGGCTGGAGGAAAGGCCATCTATCCCACTCCCATTATTGGCATGGTCGGAAAATTAGAGGAGCTTTCTTTGCGTCTGACTCCTGATTTTAAGGAAGAGGGGTTGATCGTTCTTTTGGGGACGACCCGGCCCGAACTGGGTGGAAGCGAATATTTAAGAGTTGTCCACAACAAAGTGGCCGGAACACCACCTTTACTGGATCTCGGGGAGGAAAAAAGAGTCCAGGATGTTTGTTTGACTGGCATTGAACAGAGGCTACTTCTTTCGGCCCATGATTTGTCCGAAGGCGGTCTCGCTATTGCCTTAGCGGAGTGCGCCATTTTAGGAGACATCGGAGCCCAGGTTGATTTACCAACTACAGACTACAGGCTATCGACGACCGACTGGTTATTCAGCGAATCCCAATCGAGAATTTTAGTGTCTCTTAAGAAAAAAAATTTGGCCCGTTTTGAAGAAATTGCCCGGGAGAAAAAAGTTAATTTAACAATTTTGGGCGAAGTTTCTGGCACAAAGCTAGTTATTAATGATAGAATTAACTTGAGTTTATTAAATTTGAGAGGGACTTGGCACAGGGGGTTACTTGCCTCATAAAAACCGCTCAACTCGTTCTTCTGAACCGGCCGGGCCGGAAGGGAAAAACTGCCCCAATCCTCAGAAGGAGTTTCGGGAGGAATGTGGGGTTTTCGGCATATATGCTCCCGGGGAAGACGTTGCTAAGCTTACCTATTTTGGACTTCACGCTCTTCAACACCGGGGCCAAGAGAGCGCCGGCATTGCCGTAGCTGATGGCAACTCGATTTTGATATACAAGGATATGGGGCTGGTTCCCCAGGTATTTGATGAGCAAATCTTAACCGGACTCCAGGGACACGTCGCAATCGGGCATGTTCGTTACTCTACTACTGGGTCCACTTCCTGGAAAAATTCCCAACCAATTCACAGGAGTTCCGCCAAGGGCAGCATCGCCCTTTCTCACAACGGTAACTTAACCAACGCCTATGACCTAAAAAAAGAGCTCCAAAAGAATGGAAGCCGCTTTGAATCGACCGTTGATTCCGAGGTAATCGCGGGCCTAATTGCTGAGCACTATGAAACATCCGTGGAAGAGGCCGTGAAGCAGGCTTGCCCAAAGCTAAAAGGGGCTTATTCTCTGGTAATTCTTAGCGAGAACAGTTTGATGGCGGTCAGAGATCCCTATGGTATAAGGCCTCTTTGTCTTGGTCAGCTCGGTGATGGTTACGTAATTTCCTCCGAGACCTGTGGTTTAGACATTGTAGGAGCACAATTCGTGCGGGAGGTGCATCCGGGCGAGCTTATCATTATTGATGAGGACGGAATTCGTTCCGAAGAAGCGGTTCCCCCCAAAAAATCATCTCTTTGCATCTTCGAGTTCATATATTTTGCCCGTCCTGACAGTCAACTCTATGGGCGCTCTCTCTACCATGCCCGCTTGCATATGGGAATAAGTCTTGCCAAGGAAGCATTTGTTCCGGCGGATTTAGTTGTTCCGGTGCCTGACTCCGGGACCTCAGCAGCTATTGGTTATGCCCAAGCGTCAGGGATTCCTTTTGGGGAAGGGCTTATCAAGAATCGATATGTTGGGCGAACCTTTATTGAACCAAACCAAACCATCCGCCAGCGTGGCATAAAGCTCAAGCTAAATCCCCTCAAGGAAACAATTAGAGGCAAACGTCTGGTTGTGGTAGATGACTCAATTGTTAGGGGAAATACCAGTAAAGAAATTGTAAGAATTTTTAGAGAAGCCGGGGCGAAAGAGATTCATGTGAGAGCCAGTTCACCACCGGTTAAATGCCCTTGTTTTTACGGTATCGATACCGCTAATCAACTTGAACTCATCGCGTCCAACAAAAGTGTGGAAGAGGTAAGAAAATTCTTAGGCGCCGATAGCTTAAGTTATTTGAGTCAAGAGGCCTTAGTTGAATCCACCAAACGGAGCCTTGGTGATTTTTGTTTAGCCTGTTTTAATGGTTGTTATCCCTTAGAAGTGCCTAAGGACCTCAAGATAACCAAGTTTATGTTAGAGGAAGAAGAAGCTTCGGAGATGCCGCTTATGGTCGCCAACCGCCTTGAGGGGGAGAATGGAAGAGAGACAATCGGTTGAAATAAAAGCCCTTTTTGCCCAAGCTCAGGATTTTTGCGAGCACGCCAAAAAATTTAGCGCTAAGGGACAATTTACAAGTCTTGGGTTCCCAGATCGCAAAAAGCTAGACGTGACCCTTAATCAAACTCTTTTAGAGGCCCAGAGGCTCTTACAGCTTATAAAGGTTCATTGCTCCTATTGCCGTCGGGACGGCGGCAAATCACAAGGAGAGTGCACTCAGTGCGGCGAAGAAGTCTGCACCTTGTGCGGAGTTGAGATTAACGGCAAGTTTGTGCATCGAGACATTTGTGCCCGATTCTTCCATGAATAATTGAGATTATCCAAATTTTCCAAGTTTTTGGCGAGCAGATGAACTTCAAGAAGCCAGGCGTCAAGTGATTTCGTGAAAGAAGAAGTGAAAGACGTTATCGGTATTGGAGCATTAAACGTAGATCTTATTTATGAGTTAAGTGACCTCACAACCCTCAAAAATCTTCGACAAGTTAGCCCTGGTTCCGAAGGAACCTCCAACCCTAGCGAGTTTCAGTCCATCTTAAAAGTCTTAAAAAGTGAAGGAAAGTTAGTTAAAAAAAGCGGCGGTGGTTCGGCGGCTAACGCTTTGTATGCTTTGAGCCGGATGGGTCTTTCTGCTGGGTTCGTCGGCAAAGCCGGAAGCGACGCTTACGGAGATTTTCTTCTGAAGGCGCTGGCGCCGGTTGATACGAGCCGGGTCTTGAGGGACAAAGATAGCGGCTTATGTCTTTCTCTTTTGGATAAGAGCGGCGAGCGTTCCCTGCTTGCTCTGCCTAACTGCAATAATGATCTCGCCTTCAATGAAATAGAGCTTAATTATGTTAATAACACGAGATTTTTGCATTTTAGTTCTTTTCGGGGGAAGATGCCCTTTGAGGCCCAAAAAAGGGTGGCGAAGGAAATTTCTTCTAAAGTAAAATTAAGTTTTGATCCCGGCGAAATTTATGTTCGCAAAGGTTTTGAGGCGCTGCGTCCTATCGTAAAAAGGAGTTATATAATTTTCTTAAGTGATAAAGAGGCCGAGATCTTAGTGGGAAAGAGTTGGGAGGAAGCCTGTTCGGAACTTTTAAAATATGGTCCCAAAATTGTTGCCTGTACCGTTGGTGAAAAAGGCTCTTATATTTTCTCCGGCCACCATAAAATTTTTATCGCGCCCGAAAAAGTTAAAGTTGTCGACGCAACGGGGGCCGGGGACGTCTACTGTGCCGGATTTATAGCTGGTTTACTTCTCAAGCTTTCTCTTGAAAAGTGTGGAGAAATCGCCTCCCGAGCGGCCGCTTTGAGTGTTACAGGACTCGGTCGGGACAAATACCCGGATAAAAAGTTCCTACAAGAAGCGCTGAGAGAATTTGCGTAAATCCCAAATCTAAATTACCAAATCTCAAACAATATTTAATCTCCAAATCCAAATGATCAAAACAACGGAACAAAATAGTTCGGAATTTAAATATTATAAATCATGCTTATCCCCTTAACTCCTCATTTCTTGGTAGAATGAATACGAGGAGGTGATAAGTCAATGTATGAAAGGATAGACTTGCTAGAGCTTGAGAGACGTTTTCCGGATGAAGAATCCTGTAAAGAATACCTGTCTAAACAGCGCTGGCCCC
>DATBWY010000122.1:0-3124 GCA_036514555.1 Candidatus Subteraquimicrobiales bacterium | reverse complement strand
CTTTCTTGAAGGACCGGGGAGTTGAGAAGCTAATCGTGACCACGCCTGAGTTTGAAGGTCGCTCCTTTGGGACCAACGTTATGGAAGCGACTTTAGTGTCTATTATTGGTAAGCCTTGGGAAAAAATAACGCCCGAAGAGTACATAGAGATGCTCAAGAAGCTTGATTTTAAACCCAGGATAGAAAGACTCAACTAGGCCACAGGCCACAAGTCTCAGGTTACAAGTTAAAACCTGAAGCCTGCAACCTGGAACCTGCAACGAACTCTGAAGGAGTTTTGGTGGATACATTTGGTTTTTTATTGCATCCGTTAAGCATAAGCGACGTCGCCAAAAAATACCGGATTGCTAACAAAGCCCCCAAACTTGCGGCCAGGGTTCTTAAACGAAGACCCCCTTTTGTTCTATCCGAAATTACGGGAGTCCAGTCAATAAATGGGGCTAAAGCCCGGGGCTGGTTAGTGGCGGTTCCGCTGTTACCTTGGCAGATTTTAGAGCTGGATGAGGACTACGTAATAAAAAAGATTGTTAAAGCCATAAAAGTTGCCCAAAAAGAGGGGGCAAAAATTGTGGGGTTAGGAGCTTTCACCGCTCTAGTAGGGGATGGAGGCAAGAAAATAGCGGAGCGAGCTGAGATACCGGTAACCACCGGAAACACCTTTACGGTAGTCACGGCGATTGAAGGGACAAGGCAAGCGGCTGGACTTATGGAAATCGATCTAAATCAAGCCAAGTTGGCCGTGGTGGGGGCCTCGGGCTCCATCGGCAGACTTTGCGCTCAGATCTTAGCCCATGACGTGAAAGAGGTGAGGCTGGTTGGTAGGGCCGAAACGAGTCTTAACGAGGTAGCCCGAAGAATAACCTCCGAGAATTCAACCTCGGTCAAGGTGTACACTACGGTTCCCGAGGCTATTCGCGAGGCCGATATCATAATTTCCGTAACGGGCGCCGTAAATTCCCTCATCCATCCGGAGGACATAAAGACTGGGGCCGTTGTTTGTGACGTGGCCCGCCCTCGCGATGTTTCCCCAAGAGTAGCTGAGGTTCGGGACGATGTGATGGTCATCGATGGTGGGGTTGTGAGAGTGCCTGGCAACGTGAACCTCAATTTTGATCTTGGTTTGGCGCCGGGTTTAGTCGAGGCTTGTATTGCCGAGACCATGATCCTGGCCTTAGAAGGAAAGTATGAAAGTTATACCCTGGGCCGGAATATCACTTTGGCGAAGGTGAAAGAGATGGAAAAACTGGCTCAAAAGCACGGCTTTAAATTAGCGGGCCTGCGGCGGTTCGAAAGGGTTTTGACGCCGGAACAAATTGAGAGCATCAAGCACACCGCTCTCAGTAAAAGCTAAATCTTTTATCACTTTCACCAAAAGCGAGAAAAAGTTTGATAATTACCTTTCTTTCAGATTTTGGTCTTGAGGACGAGTGGATAGCAGTTTGTAAAGGAGTTATCAAGGGAATTGCTCCCGCCGCTGAGGTTATTGACATCTCTCATCAGATTGAGAGCTTTAATCTTAAAAAAGGAGCTCTAGTCTTAGCCACGGCCCTCCCCTATATGCCCCAGGGTATTCATTTGGCGGTGGTTGATCCGGGAGTAGGAACAAAAAGGAAGGGTTTGATAATTCAGGTCGAACGGGGCGATTATTTGGTTGGACCCGATAATGGCCTTTTGATTCCGGCGTCCGGCCGGTTGGGCGGCATTCAAAAAGCTTTTCACATCACCGAGAAAAAATACATGCTAAAGCCGGTTTCCTTGACCTTCCAGGCCCGAGATATTTTTGCTCCCGTAGCAGCTTATCTCGCTCGGGGCCTAGAGCCTCAAAAATTCGGCCCTGAGATTGCGGAGAAAGATTTAACACTTTCACCCTGGAATGAGCCCGAGGTTTTTACCCAAAAAATAGTGGGAGAAGTAATCGACATCGATAAATTTGGAACCGTCCGCTCCAATATCAGTCCGGATCACCTGAAGAGAGTCAACATTTCCCTGGGAGACTCCGCTAAACTCATTCTTAAAAACAGCGAGTTGAGCCTGCTATTTTTGGAAACCTTTGGCCGCGTTAAACCCGGGGAGCCCCTTTTTTTGAGAGATTCATCAGGATACCTTTGTGTCGCCGTAAACCAAGGCAGCGCCGAAGAAGAATTTGACATAGGAGTGGGCGATAGGTTAACAATATTAAAATAGTCGGTTTAGAGTTCAGGAAACGGCCCAAGGCCTGGGGCCTAAGGCCTGGGACCAAGGACAAGAACCAATGAATGGGCTGCACGTTACAAGTTGCAAGTCGCAAGTTTAATGCCTTTCCGCTGTTGAAAATAAAAGCGTGGAACGTGGAGCGTGAGCGATTGTAATTTCATTGGTCTTTAGATTTGGTGCTTGGTATTTAGGATTTGTCCTATCACGGGTTCCGAGTTCCGCAAATTGAGTCAGGGAGGCAAAGAGAGTATTTGAGCGACACAAGCGATCTTCAAAAACAGAGACAGCAAAAACTCGAGAAGCTTCTTGGGCGTGGTGAGAATCCTTTTAAGGCCCGTTTCCATCGAACCCATCTTCTTTCGCAAATCATCAAAAAGTATAAGGGGAAATTGGAACCGGGCTCTGCCACCGACGAACAAGTTAGGGTTGCCGGCCGGTTGATTGCCAAGCGGGAGCACGGAAAGGCAAGTTTTGCCGTGCTTAAAGATGGATCCGCTAGCTTGCAGCTTTATTTTACTCTTAATGACTTGGGCGAGGAAAAATACCAGTTGTTTTTGGACCTCGACATCGGTGACATCATAGGGGTCAGTGGAACAATTTTTAAAACCCGGCGCGGAGAACTCTCAATTGAGGTAAATGAATTCAGTCTCCTGACCAAATCTTTGCGGCCTTTACCGGAAAAATGGCACGGGCTTAAAGACATTGAGACCAGGTACCGGCAACGGTATGTTGACCTTATTATGAATCCTGAGGTGCAAGAAACTTTTCTTATCCGAAACAAGGTCATCCAGACCATCCGCGACTTTTTGGGTAACCGGGATTTTGTTGAAGTCGATACTCCGATGCTTCATCCAATCCCTGGGGGCGCTACCGCTCGTCCCTTCATAACCCATCACCACGCCTTGGGAATGGACCTTTACTTGAGAATCGC
>DATBWY010000121.1:0-3393 GCA_036514555.1 Candidatus Subteraquimicrobiales bacterium | reverse complement strand
AGATAACCCCCTAGGGCTTCAGGGCTCCAAAGACCGATGATAACCGGGCTGGTGACGGTGATAGTGGCCGGTACTATCATTTCTCTCAAGGCAGCCCTGGTCGAGATGTCAACACACTTGGCGTAGTCCGGCCGGGCCTCCTCTTTTCCTTCTCTAAGGCCGGGGATTTCTCGAAATTGGCGCCGCACTTCCTCAACCATCTTAAAGGCTGCTCTTCCCACCGCTTTAATGGCTAGCGATGAAAAAAGAAAGGGAAACATCCCTCCTAAAAACAGTCCGACTAGGGTTTGAGTCTCTAGGATATCAATTTTTACCAGTCCAACCTTAGCTGAATAAAGCTTAAAGAGGGCGAGGGCCGTAACCGCCGCCGAGGCGATGGCAAAACCCTTTGCTATGGCGGCCGTGGTGTTACCGGCGGAATCAAGGGAGTCCGTAATCTCCCGGACATGTTTTTCCTGGTGACTCATCTCGGCAATTCCCCCAGCATTGTCGGCAATGGGTCCGTAGGCGTCAACGGACACAACGATTCCCGTGGTCGCCAACATTCCAATGGCTGAAAGCCCGATGGCATAAACCCCGCCACCTTGCATCGCCCAGTCCCCGGCAATAAACGACAAGAGCATCGCGACAACCAAAATAACTATTGACCAAGACGTAGAACGCATCCCGTCGGCTATGCCCGCCAAAATATTGGTGGCCGCGCCGGTTTTTGAAGCATTGGCAATTTCTTTTACACCTTTAAATCTGTCAGAGGTGTAAAACTCAGAAACCTGACCGATAGCCATCCCCGCCGCTAAACCCACGATAATGGCGAAGAAAAAGCCCACCGGATTGAGAACTCGGGTATCACCGCCTAAAATAAGAATTACTAAAAAGTAGCAGCCGATGGTGGTAAGAATGGCGGCCCCATAAGTACCGATACTTAGAGCGCGCCCAGGATGATCGGTCTGTTTGCTCCTCACCATAAAGCAGGCGATAGCCGAGCAGAGTATCCCTATCGACGCGATTAGGAGAGGCAAGACAGCACCTCTAAATCCCAAGAGGAGCGACCCTAAAGCTAAAGGAGCAACAATCGAACCAACGTAGGATTCGTATAAATCGGCTCCCATTCCAGCAACGTCACCCACATTATCGCCTACGTTGTCGGCAATGACGGCCGGATTTCTCGGATCATCCTCGGGAATACCCGCTTCGACCTTGCCAACTAAGTCCGCTCCGACATCAGCGGCCTTGGTGAAAATGCCCCCGCCAACCCGGGCGAAAAGGGCAATTGTCGAAGCTCCTAGGCCAAAACCAGGGATAATGTCCTCAAAAACATTTTTAGCGTTTATGCTAAAAGAGCCCAACGAAAATACCGCGCCGGTTTGATCGAGACCCAAAAGAAAGTAAAAAATAATAAAACAGAGGCTTAATCCTAATAGGCCAAGACCGGCGACGGTAAGCCCCATTACGGCGCCGCCTCTAAAAGCCACCGTTAAAGCCGGGGCAAGGCCTTTTTTAGCGGCGTTAGTCGTGCGGGCGTTGGCCCTGGTTGAGATAGAAAGGCCAATAAAACCGGCTGTACCGGAAAAAATAGCTCCAACAATGTATGAAATACTGGTCAAAGGTTGTTTTAGCCACACAAACATCAAAACGGCTACGGCAATGAGAATAAAAGCCACGGCTCGGTACTCCCGGGAAAGAAATGCCAGCGCTCCTTCTTGAATGGCTTTGGAGATATCAGCCATTTTTTGAGTTCCAACGTCTTGCTTTAAAACAGTGTAAGCAAAATAACCGGCCCCAAGCAATCCTATAAAAGCAGCTAAAATTGATAAAATCAACAACCCCATACTTTTCTCTCCTTCTAGTCTTTAATTTGAATTAAATTTTGTTGCTAATAACCAATCAATGCTTTGAAAATTTAAAGTTCAAAGTGAAAAATGAAAAATCACATATGAAAATGTAAAAACGAAAGACTTTTTGTATTTTGGATTGAAACTTTGCATTTCGCGTTTAAATTTTTCATCTAGTTTCATTGGTAATTGGAGCTTGGTAATTGGTGCTTAACCTACAAAATGTTTCCTTCTTTTAGCTTGGGTTAGATGGTCCAAGCTCTGGGGACGAAAATTTCCTCGTACTTCCTAATGGCGAAGCGATCGGTCATCCCGGCCACATAGTCGCAAACTTTCAGAGGAATTTCCTCGGGTTTGCCCGATTTAAACTCTTCCGGAAGTGCCTCTGGTTTTTCCAAATAATATAAAAACAGATCCTGGAGCACTTTTTTTGCCTTGGGGCTCTCCCCTTTGGCCACCTTATTCTGGTAGACTTCAGCGAAGAGGAAACTTCTTAACTCAGTGGTGGCCTGGCCAATTCTTTCACTCATCGAAATATGCTTTTTGTTCCAGCTATTTTCAATTAAATCCATCACCATGGCATTTACCCGGTGACCGTGATATTTTCCCAAAATTTTAATTAGGTCTTGGGGGAGGTTCTCTTGAGATATTATCCCACCTCTTAGGGCGTCGTCAATATCGTGATTTATGTAGGCGATTCTATCTGCAATTCTTACAATTTCTCCCTCTAGGGTGGCCGGCATTTTATCACCGGTGTGCGTGAGAATACCGTCTCTTACCTCCCAGCTCAAGTTAAGTCCCTTCCCATTATACTCGATGACGTCAACCACTCTTAAGCTCTGTTCGTTGTGGTCAAAAAACTGAGGTAAACTGGGGTATTTGGGTCTCGCTTTTTCAAAGACCTCACTCAAGGCCTCTTCACCGATGTGTCCAAAGGGAGTATGTCCTAAATCGTGACTCAAGGCAATAGCCTCGGTCAAGTCCTGATTTAACTTGAGAGCCTGGGCAATAGTTCTTGAGATCTGGCTGACCTCTAAGGTGTGAGTGAGTCGAGTACGGTAGTGATCTCCTTCGGGGGCTAGAAAAACTTGAGTTTTATGAGATAGCCTTCTAAAAGCTTTGGTGTGGATGATGCGGTCCCGGTCCCGCTGAAAGCAGGTTCTTAAGGGAGAAGACTCTTCTTGAACCTTTCGTCCCCTAGAATTCGCGCTAAGAGCCGCAAAAGGGGAAAGATTATCTTTTTCTTCCAGCTCAAACTGTTCTCGAATGTTCATTTCGTTTCTAGAATAACACGAGACAGAGACTGAGATGAAGAGGATTTTTTAAATGCAGGCCAAACGGCGCTCGCTTGAAGAACCCGGTGATTTAAGATCCCGTCTGCCTTGGGCGCAAGGGAGGTCAGACAAGAGAGTCCTGGTTATTTGTCGCGCTGGGTTTCGCCAAGGACGGCTTGGGCGGCGGCTAGGCGGGCTAAGGGGACCCGGTATGGAGAGCATGAGACGTAGTCCAGTCCTACCTGGTGGCAGAACCGGATTGAGGTTGGTTCGCCGCCGTGTTCGCC
>DATBWY010000120.1:0-6929 GCA_036514555.1 Candidatus Subteraquimicrobiales bacterium | reverse complement strand
ATCGATGACGTTTTAGACGGCATTATCGAGAAGCTAGTCCGGCGTCATCCCCATGTCTTTGGAGATTTAGAGATTTCCACTCCTGAGGAGGTTGTTACTCACTGGGAGGAAATCAAAAGAGGCGAAAAACAGCAGCCATCTCTTCTAGCGAACATCCCCTCCTATCTTCCTGCCCTTCACTACTCGTTTATGCTCCAAAAAAAAGCGGCCAAAGTCGGTTTTGACTGGGAAGAGAAAGAAGATATACTCCTAAAGCTCGAAGAAGAAATAGAAGAGCTAAAAAAAGTGCTCCCCAAGGGTAAAAAAGGCGGGAAAAACCGCGCGGTTGAGGAGGAATTAGGAGATATTATCTTCACCACCGTTAATTTAGCGAGGCGTTTTGAAATAGATCCAGAAATTGCTCTTCATAAGGTATCCACAAAATTTAAAAAACGTTTCGAATACCTGGAGAGAAAAGCCAAAGAGAAAGGAAAAGAGCTCAAAGACATGACCTTGGACGAAATGGAAGAGCTCTGGGAAGACGCCAAAACGTACTTAAGAAGCGAGTAGCGAGACGATTCAAGAAGGCTCTCATTGGTTTCATCGGCGGTCGCCGTATTCATGGGGCGAATATACGAAAAATTACCTATTAATTAACAGCCTCATTATTCGACTAACTAGGAGTGGCGATGGACACGCGAATTGAAAGAGTTTGGGCTCGCGAAATTTTAGATTCCCGGGGTAATCCCACCGTAGAAGTGGAAGTTTTTCTAAAAGACGGGGTTTCGGCCCGGGCCGCGGTTCCCTCGGGTGCCTCAACCGGGGCCTACGAGGCCCTGGAGCTTCGGGATGGGGACGAGAATCGCTATCTTGGTAAGGGTGTTCTCAAAGCCGTTCGAAACGTTAACGAGCTGATTGCCCCGGCTATTTCTGGTCAAGAACTCAAGTATCAGGACCTGGACCAGAAACTTTTGGAGTTAGATGGAACGGAGAATAAGAGTAATCTCGGCGCCAACGCTCTTTTGGGTGTCTCCTTGGCGGTGGCTAAAGCCTTGGCCCAGGCCCAAAACTTGCCATTTTACCGGTATCTTGGCGGTGAGGAAGCCAGGCTCTTGCCCGTTCCTTTAATGAACATTCTAAACGGCGGCGAGCATGCCCCAAATAACCTTGATATTCAAGAATTCATGCTGGTTCCGGTGGGAGCGCTTTCTTTCCGGGAAGCTCTGAGGATGGGCACTGAGGTGTTTCACCATTTGAAAAAGGTTTTAGCTAAGAAAGGTCTGGTTACTTCGGTAGGAGACGAGGGAGGTTTTGCCCCCAATCTGAGCTCCAACGAGGAAGGATTGAAGATTATAATGGAGGCCATCGAAATAGCCGGGTACGTGCCGGGAAAAGACGTATATTTAGCCTTGGATGCGGCGGCAACCGAATTTTATCAAAATGGCAAATACCTGCTGGAGGGCGAAGGAAAAGAGTTTTCTTCGAGCGAAATGGTCGATTTTTACCGCGACTTGACCGAAAAATATCCCATTTTTTCAATAGAAGACGGTCTCGCCGAAGATGATTGGTCGGGGTGGAAACTGTTAACGCAAGCGATCGGAGAAAAGGTTCAACTGGTCGGAGACGACCTCTTCGTTACCAACATCAGGATATTGAAGAAAGGCATCAAAGAGAAAGTCGCTAACGCGATCTTAATTAAACTTAACCAAATTGGCACTTTGTCGGAGACTCTGTTAACCGTTAACGAAGCCAAACAGGCGGGTTACGGGAGCATAATTTCCCACCGTTCGGGCGAGACTGAAGACACGACCATCTCTGATTTAGCGGTTGGGACCAATTCCGGGCAGATCAAAACGGGCGCTCCCTCGCGGACCGACCGGGTGGCTAAGTATAACCAATTGCTCCGGATCGAAGAAGAGCTAGGGAACAAGGCCATTTTTGCCGGCTTGGATGTCTTACCTAAGTTATTAACCAAACAATAATCTGAAAATTACCCGCTCCGCTTACGATCCACCTTAAGGCGGAGAGCTTTTTGCGGTGGTCATTTTTTTCGGTTTTCATTTTTCATTAAGGTTATCGTGAGGGATTTGGTATGAGGCGAACGAAAATTGTATGCACGATTGGTCCGGCTAGCAGCTCGCCAAGAATAATGGAAGGTTTAATTAAGACGGGCATGGATATGGCCCGCCTTAATTTTTCCTATGGCACCCCGGAAGAACAACGCAGGCGAATTAAAACTTTGAGGGAGATTTCCGCCAAGCTTAATAGGCCGTTAGCGGTCCTGGCGGATTTTCAGGGTCTAAAAATTAGAATTGGCGAGCTCGCATCGGGCAAAGTTTTTCTTAGAAAAGGTAATTATTTAGCGCTCACTGCGGAGCCTAAGGTTGGGAACGAAAATGAAATTTTTGTGGACTATCCCAGGCTAGCGACCGATGTCCGGGTGGGTGAAAGAATTTTTTTAAATGAGGGATTAATCCAACTTGTGGCCGTCGAGGTAAACGAATCCCGTGTTAAGTGCCGAATTTTGATCGGAGGGGAACTCGAAAGCGGCAAAAAAGTTAACCTTCCCGATACGAAAATTACAGCCCCCATTTTTACTCCGAAAGACAGATCCGATCTTGCTCAGATTTTGAAGGAGGAAGTCGACTTCGTTGCTCTTTCTTTCGTCAAAGAAGCCCAGGATATAACTGATTTAAGGGCCCTTATTCCAGAAGTAAATCGGGAAATAAAGGTTGTGGCCAAAATTGAAAAAGCCTGGGCCATTAAATCCATAGACGACATTATCGAGGTGGCTGACGTCGTCATGGTTGCTCGGGGAGACTTGGGGGCCGAGCTTCCGCCGGAAGATCTTCCCCTTTTACAAAAAGAGATCATAAGGAAGTGCAACCGGGCCGGCAAACCGGTTATTACCGCTACTCAGATGCTAAAATCAATGGTAAATTCCCCTCAGCCGACGCGGGCCGAAACCAGCGACGTCGCTAACGCCATCTTTGATGGAACCGACGCCCTGATGCTCTCAGAGGAAGTCGCCGTGGGAAATTTTCCGGTCCAAAGCGTTCAGACCATGGTGAAGATCGCCATAAAAGCTGAGTCCGGTTTAGACTATCTTAAAGTACCCAAAGAAAGAAGTGATCCGGTTACCCCAACCGAGGCTATAAGTTCAGCCGCCTGTGATTTAGCAACTAGCCTGAAGGCAAAGGCCATAATAACTCCGACCCAGTCTGGTTTTACGGCAAGATCAGTCTCCAGGCACCGACCGCCTGTGCCAATCGTAGCCGTAAGCCCGAGCCCCATAGTCGTCCGCCAACTGATGTTGTCCTGGGGAGTTATACCTCTTTTAACCGATCCCAGCAAAAAGGTTGATGAAGTGCTGGAGAAGGCCGTCAGAAAAGCGGAAGAGGCTGGGATTGTTGCCAAAGGGGACAAGGTGGTTATCACGGCCGGAATCCTAGTAGACGTTCCCGGGACAACCAATTTTATCAAAGTTCACACCGTTTAAGACCTCTCTCAAACAACCCGTTTAAAAGTTAATCATGCCGCCCTTCCCGCCCGTAATTACTACCAGAAATAAATCCAGAGTTAAAAAAGGTTTGAGCGTTCAACCCGAAAATTGCAGTAAACACTTAGATATAAAACAAACATCAAGCCAAGTTTCTGCTATTGACTAACTTTTGCTTAATCTTTTGCGATTGCAATTTTCGCCCCAGAGGGGCCGCCTTGGGGGGTTAAACCCCCCGCTAGCCCGCTAGCCCCGCCCAGCGGGGTAGCGGGGCGTAGCGGCCCTTTGGGCAAATTTTGCTAGTACAAAATTTGGGTTCAATAAAAAGGTTTTAGCTCCGCCGTCAAGAATTAAACTTAAGCCCGCATTTTGACTTGGGTCTCAATTGGAGACGGATTTTTTTTGGCGCGACATGAGCCACCATCGGGATAATTTGAAGAGCAGGATTAAATAATGAAAACTGCCAGAGCCTGGGTAACAGTTCACCACCAAGGGGTGAGAAGAGCAAACCTTTTGTTTAGCCGGCTTGTTCTTCTATTTTTAATACTTACCATTTTGGCCTGGTCGATTTATCCTTTGAAGCAAAGATTTCAGCAGAAAAGAGAGATTCGTAACCTTGAGAAGGAACTTAAAAACACAAGACAGAAGAACACGGTTCTGAATAATGAGATTACCCGTCTTAATTCTTCCGCCTATATCGAGTTTTTGGCCCGAAAGAACTTTGCTTTGGTAAAACCGGGAGAAGAGGCCTACATCGTGACTTTCTCCCCGGATGAAGAGGTTAAAATTACCGAACCTAATCAAAAGGTAAAGGCCAAAAAAAAGACTCTCTTACAAAAAATTGAAAGATTTTTCCAAACCCGCTTCTAAATGTGAACCCATATTCGCCCTAACTGTCACTCGTTTCTCATTTCCCATAAAATGTTTTTCCGATCTTCGATCTTCGCCCTTCGTTGATTCCTCGCGCTTGGTTCTCAAGAAATGCCCCTGGCGGTCTTTCTCAATTCAAGGCGCGCTTTCACCTAAAACCCGGTCTTAGGATGCTTACCTGAAGCAAAAACTTCATTGCTCAAGAGCAAAGAAGAGTATAATCTAATTTTGCGAGAAATTTCCCGTTGGAGGAATTTTTGAATTCAGATAAGGTAGAACTAATAATAATTGAAAAACAGATGGGTCGCCGCCCCCGAGGCACCTTGAGCGTTGTAAATCGATGCGACAAACAAGTGTCTACGGTGATTGTGACCCATCCTCTATTAGAAAGCAGGCCGTTTCCCACCCTTTACTATCTTACCTGTCCTTTTTTAGTTAAAGAAGTTAGCAAATTGGAGGAATCGGGATTGATATTAGGACTCCAAAGGCTACTGGCCGCCGATGAAGCGCTCCAAAGAGATTTTTTCCGGGCCCAAAATAGTTACCGGGAAAAAAGATTTTCACTGTTGTCGCCGAAAGAGAGATCAAAGCTTGACCCGAGCGGGGCTAAAGTTCTAAAGAAAAACGGAATCGCGGGAGTTAAAAATCTTTCCCAGATTAAATGCTTGCACGCCCATTACGCCCATTTTTTGGCCTCCGGGGACAATCCGGTGGGAGAAAAAGTTCATCAGGGGCTAAATAAAAAAAAGTGTCCAAAGGATTGCTGGATTTGCTAGTTTTAGTTTCAGCTGTGCGGAGGAAGAGTTGAAAGTAGCTTCAATAGACATCGGGACGAATTCGGTTCGAATGTTGATGGCCGAAAAAGAAGGTGCTTTTTATAAGCCTCTAAAACGTTTAACCGAAATAACCCGCCTTGGTGAAGACGTAAATGAGACAAAAACCCTCAAGAAAGAGGCGATCGAGCGGACTTTGAATACTTTACTTAAGTACAAGCAACTCACTGAAAAAGAAGCCGTTGACCGAGTAAAAGTGTGCGCGTCTTCAGTGCTTCGGGAGGCGAAAGACTCGGATGTCTCCGCTTTTCAAGACCGGGTAAGGAAAAAAACCGGTTTTGAAGTTGAGGTTTTGTCCGGTGAAAAAGAGGCAAAACTAACTCACTTAGGGGCGGTTTCAAGGTACATGATTCCCGGCTTTTCCCTGAAAGGCGGAAGCGGAACCGATTTTAAAAAAACCTCGGGCAAAGGTGGGCTAATTATAGTTATTGACCTTGGCGGGGGTTCGACCGAGTTCGTGTTAAGTGAAAACTCTGAGGTTAAGAGGACTTTTAGTCTTGATATTGGTTCGGTTCGCTTGAAGGAGATGTTTTTAAGGAGTGACCCTCCCTCAGAGGCCGAGCTTGAAAATTTGAAAAATCACGTTCATAAAGAGATTGAAGAGATCGTTAGGTTGCTTAGAGATTTTTATGCGCCAAATAAAGTGGCAGAAACCAAGGGGTTGGAACTCGGCCCCAGAGTCATAGGCGTAGGGGGCACTATTACCACGCTATCGGCCATTAAACACGAGATGGAGGCCTATAATTGGAAAAAAGTGCACGGTTCAACTCTTACCCTCGCTGATATTGAAGGGATTTTTCGAGAACTTAAATCTCGTAGTTTGGCCGACCGGAAAAAGATTGTCGGCCTTGAACCGCGCCGGGCCGACGTAATAATCGCTGGAGCACTAATCCTTATCGAAATCTTAAAAGATCTAAGCCTAAAAATCCTAACCGTTAGCGAAAACGACATTTTAAGCGGTCTTCTGTTATCCCTCTAAAACCAGCCAGAAGACCTGTTTTCTAATTGACTTCTGTTATCTTGATTTCTATAATTTAGAAAGATTTTTCCGGATGACTACTTTTGGGAACCATAAAATTAGGCTTTCCGTAGCAATTTTTCCTAGCCCCTTGGGGCGCGTGGCGGAATTGGCAGACGCAACGGACTTAAAATCCGTTGGGGTTATCCCCGTGAGAGTTCGATTCTCTCCGCGCCCACCAGGTTAACAAGGGTGTGATGAAAAATGGACTCACAAATAATTATCTCTGGCTAACAAATAGCTAACACCTGAAATTATTTTATTGTAGAGGGGAAGAAATGAAATTAAATAATCACCCAGAAATTAAGTTCCTAAATATGGGCCGGCTAGTGGTTCTTACACAGCATTTAAAATTCCTAACCCTTCTCTAGGAAACTGGCGTCTAAAAGATGTGGGCCTGATAGATAAAAATAAACTAAAGCTGAGAGTGGAAAGCATTGATACAAAGGACGAGGGTTATTCCTACATAAAGTCTGGGGATGAACGTATTTTCAAAAATCTTAAGGATAACATATTGCCAAACCACATAAACGAATCTTTATGGGATATTGGTTACTTGATGCAGGCGAAAAACGAGTTGAGAACATCCCGCACATACCGGAGAACATTGCGCCCTCGGCGGGAGTGCTGGACGAGTTACGGAAAAACCTTGAGGAAATTGCATCGCTCGGCGACGCGGACGCTGGACGGGAAGACGATAAAAAAAATGGGTAGTAGTGGATTCGCGAAT
>DATBWY010000119.1:0-4515 GCA_036514555.1 Candidatus Subteraquimicrobiales bacterium | reverse complement strand
TATAAACCGATATTAGAAAAAATTCAGCCTCTCGCCAAAGAAATTGAAGCCTCCGATGGTTTTGAGTCAGTGGCCCTTCTCTTAGAGCGCGATTATAAAGAGGGTTTAGAGCTTTTGAAGAAGGATTTAGCCGAAATTACTAAAGACCAGCTTCGGTTGGTCTCTTCCGATGTTGATGAGGATACCACCGCGGCCATTCTAATATTTAACCGAACCTTTTCCCGCTCGGTACACAGTTTTCTCGCTTCCGCCCACGTAAACGAACTGAAACTTCCCCAATATTTAGCCGGAAAACCCTTTGGTGAAGCTTTTGGCTTCTTGAAAGAACGGATGAAAATTTTACCCCAGAAGACAAAGGAGATGAAGGAGGAACTCTCCGAAATTTCTGCAAAATGGTCTTCGAGGCTTTCGGATTGAAGGCAAATTCTTTTAGATCGGGTGGTTGAGTTTGAGGAGCTTCCCAAGCTAGGGTGCACCTCGTACGCTTTTTTTGTTAGAGGATGGCTGCCCCAAAACGAAGTGGCAAAAACGAGGGGACTCCTCAAAAAAGAGGTGGGAGAGGGTGTTAGTTTAACTAAGCTCAAGTTAACTTCCAAAGAGTGGGAAGAAGCGCCGGTAGTTTTGAAAAATCCTTCATGGGCCAGACCCTTCCAGCTCTTTTTTAAGCTGGTACAACCCCCTAAATATGGCACCATTGATCCCACCTCTTTTGTGGCTATCTTTTTCCCCTTTTTATTCGGTCTCATCGTTGGCGATTTGGGTTACGGACTAGTCATTCTTATTCTCGCCCTCTTGATTAAGCGAAAACTAAGGGAAATGGTCATCGCCCAAGTATTTACCTCGATTGCTCTTATTTCTAGCATTTCGGCTATGTTTTTTGGAACCTTTCTCTTTTTTGAAATCTTTGGGGATTTGGGGGAAAAAGTTATCCATGTTCTTTGGCGCTTAGAACCCCCTTACTTTCAAATTGGCGGATTTAATTGGCCGATTCTTAGAGGCGATCCCGAAGAGTCCTTCTATTTTCTTCTAATCATGGCTCTTGCGATTGGGGTTATCCATCTTTCCATAGGCTTCGTATTCGGGATTATAAATAATATTCGGCTTCATCATTATCGCCACGCCCTTGAGAAGGGAGGCTTTCTTCTCTTAATAATAAGCATTATTTTTTTAGTCTTAGCGGGCTGGGCCCAGTTATTGCCCCCTGTCTTTACCTACTTGGCTTTTACGCTATTAGTGCTTAGCGTTGGGGGCATTGGCTACGGCGGCGGTATTAAAGGCGTTATCGAAATTTTTGGGACCTTTGCCAACATTGTGTCCTATTCCCGGCTTATGGCGCTTTCTTTAGCGGGAGCAATTATGGCTAATGCCATTAATGTTTTGGCCTCAGATATGGGGTCTCTGGGACCGGTAGCCATTGTCGGGGGAACGCTTCTAGCCATTTTTTTGCACGCTATCAATATAATCATTTCTGTTCTTTCACCTTCGGTACATTCACTCCGTCTCCATCTGGTGGAGTGTTTCAGTAAATTTTATGAACCAGCAACGGTTTCTTATCAACCCTTTAAAAAAATAGGAGGTGAAGGAAGATGAACGCGGAGGCCTGGAAAACGATGTGGCTAAGTCTTTCAGCTTTTCTTTCGGTAGGAGCGGCCGCTTGGGCGACGGCCTATGCCCAAGCCCGAATCGGAGCGGCTGGCGCGGGAGCCATGGCCGAAAAGCCGGAACTGGCCGGGGTCCTTGTGCTTTTAATCGCCATTCCGGATACTATTGTGGTCATGGGCTTCGTGGTCGGCATCATGCTCGCTTTGAAGGCTGCACAATAAGAAAAAGAGGTGGTTTTTAAGATGACGGTAAACAACCCGGTCCTCGATAATCTTTTTCGAGCCTTAGAAGCTGAGGGTAACAAGGAGATTGGGGAAATTCTCGCTGAAGCCGAGAGAGAAGCAAAAACGATAATCAAAGGAGCGCAAGCAGAGGTATCAAAGATAAAAGAGGGACACTTGAAAAAGGCGGAGCTCTTCCTAAAGAGAAAAAAGAATCACCTTGTTAACCAGGCGCAAATCGACAACAAAGAAAAACTTCAGCAGGCAAAAAAGAAAATTATCGAGCAAGTTTTCGAAAGCATGGGAAAAAAATTAAAGGATTTAAGAAAAGAAAAAATTTATCCTAAGGTTTTCCGACGCTTGGCCATCGAAGCTGTAAAGGTAATCCCCAAGAAGATGAAAATGACCGTAAGAGTGCGTAAAGACGACGCGGAAGTGGCTGAAAAAATTCTGGGTAAATTGCCTCTTAAGAATTACGTTTTGAAACCCAACTTAAGGGGTTTGGGGGGCCTGGAAATATCAGCCAAAACCGGTCAAATTTTGGCTAAGAATACTTTAAAGTCCCGCCTGGAGAAAGCCAGGAAAGTTTTGGAACGAGAGGTTACTTTGGTTCTTTTTGGGGATTAAATGCAAAAGGTGAACTTTCAGGACTACGGGTACATTAATGCTCGAATTCGAGCGATGTGGAGCGAGCTTCTTTCCAAAGATTTTTTCGAAAAGCTTCTTCGAATGGATTTTTTGGACATTGTCACTGCTCTGGGGAAAACTTCTTACCAGCGGGAAATTGAGGAATGGGTCATAAAAAAGGGAGAATCCAGAGCGGTTGATGAGGTTTTTAAAAGAAACCTATCAAGGACTTTCGAAAAAATTAAGCAATTTATGGGGCAGGAAGCCGAGGAGCTAACAGAGCTTCTTTTAGGCCGTTTCGATGTTCATAATTTAAAAACTATCCTTCGGGGAATTCACTGGAATTTAGGAGAAAAAGAAACTGTGACCAGCCTCCTTCCGGCCGGTCAGCTTCACGAAGTGCTTCTTCAGGAATTAGCCAAGCAAACCGATATCAAAAGCTTCACCGATCTTTTGACTACCTGGAAAATTCCCTTCGTTAAACCCTTGAAAACAACTTTGCCTCTTTATTCCCGGAGCAAAGATCTGGTTATATTAGAAGCTGCCTTAGAGAAGTACTACTACACCTACGCTCTAGAGAAGCTCAGGTCAAAATCGTATAACTCCACTCTTATAAGAGAACTTTTAGCTACCGGTATTGATGTTTCCAACATCATAACTCTTTTTAAATTACAAAAAGTGGACTTTCCTCATGAGGCCCGGCGACTGCGGGCAAAAAGAAGAGGAGAGGAGGCAAATGAGGAAACTGAGACACGGATATCTAAACCGCAGATAAAGAAGGTTAAAACCAAAAGATTTAAGATATTGAGGACTATTTTAAGATTCACTCTTGGGAGGAAGCAACCTAAAAAGGAAGAAGTCGAGGACAAGGAAGAAAAAGAACTAAAGGAAATCGAAGACCAGTTGAAAAGAAATTTTTTTATTCCGGGAGGAAAAGAGATAAACGAAAAACGATTTTTGGACTTAGCCAGCAAAAAAGGAGTTGAAGAAATAATTAGGGGGTTTGAAGATACTTCCTATGCGAAGGCTTTAGATGAATCAATGGGTTTATACCGCCTATCAGGCCAGATTTCCGTTCTCGAACGCGCCTTAGAGGAATTTACAGCTAGAAAAGGGGTAAAAATCTTTCGAGCGAACCCGTTTTCCATTGGGGTTGTTGCTGGTTATATCTCGGCCAAACTGAATGAGGTGGTAAACTTAAGAATTATTCTCATCGGGAAAAGTATGGAAATGCCCCGAGAGCAAATAAGAGAGAAGTTAATTTTAATCTAGGCCTGGACAAGGAAATTTCTAAACTGACGGTGGATTTATATACGACCCACCGTCAACTATCTGCACCTTCGAAAAAGCCGATCAATCCTCAAAAAGCTAGCAAGCATAAAACACCGTTTTAAAAAACAGCAAAATTTCCCCAATTTTCTGCGGCTCCTTGAGGTTTTTGTGAGTTAAAATAGCAAAATAAGAAACTTTTTGAATTGTAGAAATTTTAGTAGGCTCCGGGATGGGAGAAGATTTGGTCTTATGATGGTCTTATGAGATTTGGTTTCCACACTTCGGTCGCGGGTAGAGTATACCTGGCGGTGGATCGGGCCGTAGAACGTCACTGTGAAACGATGCAGATTTTTTCGAGTTCTCCCCGGAGCTGGCATTGGCAGGAGCTTAATCCGGCCGATATTCAAGAGTTTAAAGGAAGGCGAGCGAGAGCCCAAATTTTTCCGCTAGTTCTTCATGCTCCCTATCTTGTTAATCTTGGCTCGCCCTTTAAAGATATCTATAATAAATCAGCCAAAACCCTAAAAGAGGGGGTAAGAAGAGGGGAAAAACTCCAAGCGGACTACCTCGTTTTTCATGTTGGAAGCTTTAAGGGAGGGGATCGGAGCGAGGGGCTTAAGAGTGTAGCGAGATCGGTAAGGACCCTATTTCGTTCAAACTTTAGCCTCCAGCTTCTTTTGGAAAATACTTCCGGTGCTGGTCATAGCCTTGGCTCGACCTTTGAGGAGTTAAGATTTATCCTTGATGAAGTTGGAGAAGACAAGCGGGTGGGGGTGTGTTTTGATACGGCTCA
>DATBWY010000118.1:0-6835 GCA_036514555.1 Candidatus Subteraquimicrobiales bacterium | reverse complement strand
AATTTTCGTCTCTCTAAAGGGCCCCCCGGAGCCGGTAAGAAGAACGCGACTAATCTGCTCTGAGCTTTCACCCACAAGACACTGGAATATGGCGTTGTGCTCACTGTCCACCGGAATAATATTGCCCTTTTTTTTTGAGGTCTTCTCTTTCTCCCCCTGGTTTTTAAGACTCTCTTTAACTAGTTCCCCACCGGCCACCAGTGATTCTTTATTGGCGAGCGCCAAAGTCTTGCCGTTCTTAAGGGCCGCGAGCGTAGAGTCAAGACCAACCGAACCGACCAAAGCGTTAACCACAATATCCACTTCGGGTAAAGCCGCTAGCTGCTCTAAGTTTTTCACTCCCGCCATCACTGAAACGCTGCTCCTTAAATCTTGGGAAAGAATTTGAGCCGCTTCCAAATCCGTGAGTACCACTCTTGTGGCGCCTAATTCTTCTATTTGACGGCGCAAAAGCGGAATATTCTTGTGGGCCGAAAGCGCGACTACTTCAAAGCGTTCCGGGTATTTTTTAACGATTTCAACCGTCTGGGTGCCAATGGAGCCGGTCGATCCCAGAATTACTATTTTCTTCAATTATTCGTCCTCTCCCAATCAGGCTCTTGAAATTCGTTGTTTTTAGCCCACAACTTTTTATAGCAGAATTTTTAGCAGATAGTAGCTGGCCGTCCCGGTAAACAGCAAGCTGTCGAAGCGGTCTAAGATTCCCCCGTGACCAGGAATTACCGAGCCTGTATCCTTAATTTTTGCCTCCCTTTTAAATGAGGACTCCACCAAATCCCCCAGGGGAGCGGCAAGACCTATTGTAATACCTAAAAGCACTCTTTGGCTGAGAGTAAGACGGGACAAAAAAAGAAAACTCAAAACTGCAAGGGTGGCTAGAAAACCGACCACAACGCCTTCCCAGGTCTTTCCGGGACTAATTCTTGGGGCAAGCTTCCTTCGGCCAATTAAGCGGCCTCCGGCGTAAGCGGCAATATCTCCGGCCCAGGTACCAAAAAAAACCATTAACACGAAGTAAGGGCCGTCTTTTCCTAAGGCCTGAAGTAGTATCAGGTGGCTTAAGAGCAAAGAGACGTAGATAGGGCCCAGGATGGTTAAAGAAACATCAAAGGAACTAAACTTTCTTTCGGAAAAAATCTGGGAGGTTAAAACCAAAAAAACCAGCAATATCAGGGCTTTTCCTATCCCTGCCTCCCCATCTAACAAAGCTAATATCGGAAATCCTAATCCTCCCAAAAGGCTCACCGGGATATTAAGATGAGCCCTCTTCCGAGAGAGCGAATTGAACTCCACCAGACCAACCAGACTCAGAATAGCAATCAAAATAAAAAAGGAGATTTTTCCTAAGAACAAAAGGCCGATTAGAATAGGGATTCCGATTAAAGTGCTTACAATTCTTAACCTGAGCATTTACCCTCGCGATCTCCCCTTTTTATGCTAAATCTTCTTCGCCTAAACCGCCGAACCGCCTTTTTCTCCTTTGAAAATTGAGAATTGCCTGTAAAAAATGGGTTCGGGTAAAATCCGGCCAAAGAACCGGAGACACCCAAATCTCGGTGTAGGCGATCTGCCATAACAAAAAATTACTTAATCTAAATTCTCCGCCCGTCCGGATCAATAATTCGGGATCCGGCATATTAGCCGTGTAAAGATGATTACCTATCTCCTCCTCGGAGACAACCGCTCTTGAGCCATTTTTTACGCGGTCTACGATTTTTTTTAGAGCCTGAGTAATTTCTTGTCGGCCTCCGTAGCTAAGAGCGATGTTCAAGACTAGACCAGGATTATCCCGCGTGTGATGAGCGGTCTTTTGACAGGATTCTCTAGTACTTTCGGGCAACCTTTTTATATCACCTAAAATATTCACTTTAACCTTATTTTTGTTAAGCTCATCTAGCTCGTTTTCCATCGTTTTCTCAAAAAGATTCATCAAGCCACTCACTTCGTCCCAGGGACGCAGCCAATTCTCCACCGAAAAGGTGTACAAGGTAAGATAATCGATTTTGATTTGTGCGGCGGTTTGAACTATGGCCCGAGTCGTTTCAATTCCCGCTTTGTGGCCTTCCAGCCGGGGCAGATTTTTCTTCCGGGCCCACCGGCCATTCCCATCCATAATAATGGCGACGTGACTCGGAATGCGATCCGGATCGATCTTTCTTAAAAAAAAGTCTCCGCGAACCTTTGAAAAGGGACGACGAAGACTGTTCCTTATTTCCGCAAGCATTCCTGCCTCTTTTTAGCAGTTAGTTCCTCTTCACTGAACAGTTTACTCAAAAAACAAGAGTTTGGTTTTTTTATCACTTCCGATTTTGCGGTTTGAAGCGCGCGTTTACTGTGAACGTCAGAATTTAGAGGGCCGTTAGACCTCCATTATGGCCTCTTCTTTGTGTTTTAGCAATTCATCAACTTCCGCGATGTACTTGTCAGTTAATTTTTGAATATCCTCTTGGGTTCGCTCCCGCTCGTCTTCGGACATTACCTTATCTTTCTCTAACTTCTTTAGGTTTTCATTAGTTTCGCGTCTCACCTGCCGAATGCTAACCCGCCCTTCCTCAGCAATTTTTTTGGTAATTTTTACCAGCTCTTGTCTTCTCTCTTCACTCAGTGGAGGAAAAGAAAGCCTGATAACTGTACCGTCGTTGTTCGGAGTGAGTCCTAAATCGGATTGGAGTAGGGCTTTCTCAATCTCTGAAAGAACATTTTTATCCCAAGGTTGGATCACCATTAATTGTGGTTCGGGAACGGTGATTGTTGCCATTTGCTTGAGGGCTGTTTTGGTGCCATAATAATCGACCACTATTCGATCGAGAATGGCGGCCGAGGCCCGGCCGGTTCGAACCGTAGCCAATTCTGCCGCGCAACCCGCTACTCTCTTTTTCATTTTTTCTTCAGCTTCAGCGACTATCTTCGGTCTCATTTTTTCCCCCAATATTAAGAAAATCCTTACTTGCCATCAATAATGGTTCCTATCTTCTCACCCAAAAGAACCTTCTTGATGCTGCCCCGTTTGGCCACGTTAAAAACGATTATGGGCAGACGATTTTCCATGCAGTGAGAAATAGCAGTGGGGTCAATAATCCTTAAGTTCTTGTTTAGAACGTCGATGTATTTAAGCCGGGAAAATTTTTTGGCATTCGGATTTAACCGGGGGTCAGAGTCGTAAACTCCATCGACTTGCGTAGCTTTGAGGATAACTTCGGCCTCAATTTCTTTAGCTCTAAGAGCAGCAGCCGTATCGGTACTAAAGAATGGATTTCCGGTTCCCGCCGCAAAAATAACGATGCGGCCCTTTTCCAAGTGGCGTAAAGCCCTCCGCCTGATGTAAGGCTCGGCGATTTTTTGCATATCAATGGCGGTTTGAACCCGGGTAAATACGTCTTGCTTTTCGAGGGCATCCTGTAAAGCCAGGGAGTTCATAACGGTGGCAATCATTCCAATGTAGTCACCCGTGGCTCGATCCATCCTTTGAGCGTCTGTTGAAATCCCCCTGAAGATATTTCCACCCCCCATTACGACGGCAATTTCGATTCCCTCTTCGTGAAGCTCTTTTAATTGTTCGGCAACAGAGATCATAATTTCCGGTTCAATACCATAACCCCTTTTACCAACCAACGCTTCACCGCTGAGCTTGAGTAAAATCCGCTTATACTTGAACTTATCAGCCACTAATTCTCCCCAAAGTCGAGAATGCTCACTCTTTCCCCAATTCGTAGCGGACAAACCTTCTGATCACGATATTTTCGCCAATTTTCGCGGCTATTTCGGCCAGGTAGTCTTTTACTTTGATTTCAGGATCTTTAACGTACGCTTGTTCTAAAAGACAATCATCTTCGGGGGAGCTATCTGGAAATTGATCCTCTTGGGAGATATCCTCCTCTGAGATGTAAAGGGGATTGGAAGCAGTGATATGAAGGGCTAAATTATGGACAAAATCCCTAAAATCTTTGTTTTTAGCCACAAAATCCGTTTCGCAATTAACTTCAAGGAGAACTCCAATTTTACCCTCCGCGTGAATATAGGAGTCCACCATTCCTTCTTTTGTAACCTTACCGGCCTTTTCCTGTAATTTTGACCACCCTTGCTCCCTAAGAACTTGTATCGCCGCCTCTATGTCTCCTTCAGTCTCCACAAGCGCCTTTTTACAATCCATAACACCCGCGCCAGTCAGACCGCGCAGCTCCTTAATCTTGTCAGTCGATACCAAACCATCTCCTAACCTTCAGCCTCTACAAGAGGTTTAGACTCAGATTTTTCTTCCTTCTTCTTCGCTTTTGGCTCCGCTTCCTCTTGAGGCTCTCGCGCCTTTTGTGACTGCTCCCAGTTTTCTCTTCCTTCCAGGGCAGCGTTAGCAATTATCTGGGTGATCAGGGAAATAGCGCGTATCGCATCGTCATTACTGGGAATCACATAATCTATTTCGTTTGGATCACAATTTGTATCAACCATTCCTACCAAAGGAATCTCAAGCCGCCTGGCTTCTAAAACAGGAATTCTTTCCTTTCTAGAATCAATTACAAAAACGGCTTCCGGAAGTTCTGTCAATCTTTTTAAGCCATGGAAATTTTTAAACAGCTTATCGCGCTCTCTTTGAAGCATGATAACTTCCTTTTTAGGGAGGGCTTGAAATTCTTCTCGGGTTTCCATTGCTTCGAGTTTTTTAAGTCTTTCAATTCTGGACTTGATGGTAACAAAATTGGTTAGAGTGCCACCCAACCAACGGTTATTAATATAGGGCATCTGGCATCTTTCAGCTTCGTTCTCAATTGTTTCCTGAGCCTGCTTCTTTGTTCCTACGAACAAAACAAGCTTGCCCCTGCTAGTCACGTCCTTAATAAAGTTGTAAGCAATCTCAATTAACTCGAGAGTTTGTTCTAAATCTAAAATATAGATACCATTCCTCTCGGTGAAAATGTAAGGCTTCATTTTCGGGTCCCATCTTCGGGTTTGATGACCAAAGTGAACCCCCGATTCCAATAACTGCTTCATAGATACTACTGCCATTTCCCTCCTTGTATCTAATTCTTTTTACCACTAAAACGGGTGTAAGTTTAACACAATCTCCAGCTGTTAAGCAACCTATATCGGCGTTTCTTTCTGTTTTTTTATTAACGAGGTCTTTAGATGAAGGATTGCTTTGGAATGAAGCTGCGATATTCGAGACTCAGTTAGACTCAGAATTTGAGCAATTTCTTTGAAAGTCAAGCCCTCGTAATAATACAATACCACAATTTCCCGTTCTCGTAAGGCTAACGTCTTAATAACCGCGGTCAGATCATTCCTTCTCTCCTCTGTCTCCAAAGCACTCATCGGATCTTCGGCGCCAGTATCCTCGATAACCTCAATTAAGCTAACTTTGTCGTTTTTTTCTTCTCTGCTCCACAGCTCATCCAAGGTTAAAAACTGATTATTGCTCAGTTGCGCTAAGAGGCCGTTTAGTTCGCCGGGAGAAATTCCAAGTTTCTTAGCAAGCTCTGAATCTGAAGGAGTTCTCTTAAGAGTGGTTAGAAGGTCCTGGTAAGCTTTTTCTAATTCCTTCTCTTTTTCCCGGAGGGATCGGGGCAACCAGTCTAGGCGCCGCAACTCATCAATGATAGCCCCTTTGATTCGAGCCATCGCGTACGTTTCAAACTTAACGTTCCGACTCAAATCAAATTTTTCGACCGCGTCTATCAGACCAAGTATTCCGTAGCTTACTAGATCAGACGTATCAACGGTTCGAGGAAGCCGGCTGCCAATCCGGCCCGCCACATACTTAACGAGGGGAGCATAGTTCAGAACCAAACGGTCGCGATCATCGCTGTTGTTGTTTCTTTTGTACTCTTCCCAAATTTTCTTAAGCTCTTGGTCTTCGGCTTTACTTGAAGTTTTTGTACTCACCTTAAACTTTCTCACAAATAAGGAGTTTCTTTTACCCTATTTTATACTCTTTTTAAATTTGGGCAAATACGATTCTAGGCAAAGGTTCAAAAACGCTAGAAACTTCTCGTTGTTTCCGAATTCGGGATTCGATGAAATGATTCTCTGCCGGACTGTGAAAGAGTGAAAGGATACTCGGTGAATTTTTCCGATTTCTGTGAGGAAAAAATTCTAAAGAGTAAATACAAAATTTTGCGGGTCAATCTTCAATAAAAGTTTCTCGCAAAACTTCTTCGATAGTGGTAATGCCCTGGGATACTTTTTCAAGACCATCTTCAAGCAAAGACGTGAAACCTTCTTGGCGTGCTGCTTCCCTAATTTTTCCCGCGGATGCTCCCCCAATAATGTGCTCTTTTATCGTGTCTGTCACTCTAACGACTTCGAAAACGCCTGTTCGACTCTTATATCCGGACCGGCCACAATCCTTACATCCCTTGCCACGGTAAAATTTGAGCTCACTAGTGTCCTTCAAACCCACCTCATTCAAAAGCTTTCGCGGCGGTGTATATTCTTGGATACATTTGAAGCAATTTTTCCTGACTAATCTCTGAGCAAGAATTCCCGCCACGGAGGAGGCGATTAAGAACGGCTGCACTCCGACATCAATCAAACGAGTAATGGCACTCGCCGCGTCCATAGTATGAAGGGTCGAGAAAACCAAATGCCCGGTTAACGCGGCTCTTATTACGAGTGCAGCGGTCTCAAAATCTCTTACTTCACCAACCATAATAACATCGGGGTCCTGTCTTAGGATGGAGCGCAACCCGCTGGCAAAGGTCAGTCCCGCTTTCGGACTTATTTGGCCCTGATTAACGTATTTTATTTGATATTCCACCGGATCCTCCAAGGTCACGATGTTCTTTTCAGGAGAGAGCACCGTATTCAGGGCCGCATATAATGTGGTTGTTTTTCCGCTCCC
>DATBWY010000117.1:0-3374 GCA_036514555.1 Candidatus Subteraquimicrobiales bacterium | reverse complement strand
TAAAAGCTAAAAATATCCAGTAAAAGTATAGAGTAATCAGATAACAGTGGCAAATGCCTCGGTGTGGAACGACTCGATAATAATTAGTTCAGGCCAGATGCTTCCCCAGTTGATCCTTTAGCTTCCTGAAAGCTTGACCGCGATGACTTATCCTATTTTTCTCTTCTGGAGCAATTTCAGCTAAAGTTTTTTTAAAACCTTTTGGAATAAAGAGCGGGTCGTATCCAAACCCTTTAGCCCCTTTAGGATTTTCAGCAATGTGCCCCTCTAAAATACCCTCTGTAATCAGGAGATATCCTTCTAAATCAATGTAAACAGCAACACACTTAAACCTGGCGGTTCGCTCGGAGAAAGGAACGCCTTTAAGTTCTTTGAGCAACTTTTGGTTGTTCTCTTGATAAGAAGCGCTGGGTCCGGCAAAGCGGGCAGACCTTACCCCAGGCGCCCCGCCTAAAACATCGACTTCCAAACCGGAATCGTCGGCTATCGCCGGAAAACCGGCCCACTTGGATAAATTTTTGGCTTTGTCGACCGCGTTCTCCCTAAAACTTTCCTTATCTTCGGCATAGGAGGGGAAACTTCGAAAATTGTGGAAGTCGAGAAGTTCAGCCTGGGATAGATTTAGAATCTCTTTTATCTCCTTAATTTTTCCTTCATTTTGACTGGCAATGACGATTTTAATCATTTTCTCTAACTTGGCGCTCGTGGCTATGAGATGAAATGAAACAGACATTGGGAGTGAACTTGGTTAAGCTGACTCAATAACAGAATTTTGAATGGCGACCAGTTCTGAGACGCCTTTTTTGGCCAGGTCGAGTAGATTATCTAATTCTTGGCGCGAGAAGGGTCTCTCCTCGGCGGTACCTTGAACCTCTACAATCTTGCCGGACTCGGTCATTACGACGTTCATGTCGACTTGAGCTTTAACGTCTTCCTCATAGCAAAGATCAAGATACATTTGGTCATCGACAACGCCAACGCTTATAGCAGCGACATTTTCCGAGATGGACATTTCTTTAATTCTTTTGGCTTCATACAAACCTTCAAGTGAATCCCGAAGCGCAATGAAAGCACCGGTTATGGCGGCGCATCTGGTACCTCCATCTGCCTGTATAACGTCGCAGTCCAACCAAATTGTAATTTCGCCCCCCAGCGCTCCTAAATTCACCACTGACCTTAGAGATCTTCCGATAAGCCGCTGAATTTCATGGGTTCTCCCTCCTACTCTTCCCACCGAAGACTCTCGGGATGTCCGCCCAAGAGTAGCCCGGGGAATCATGGCGTATTCAGCGGTTACCCATCCGGAGCCAGTGCCCCTGAGGAATGGAGGCACCTTTTCTTCCACGGAGGCCGTGCAGATAAGACGGGTATCACCCTGTTCAAAAAGAACTGAACCTTCCGCGGTGGGAATAAAATTTCTCGTCACTTTTACAGGGCGAATTTTGTCCGCCGTACGTCCATCTTTTCTTTTCACCATTCTCCTTTAAGGTAGTTTAGTCCAAAAATCGGAGGGAACTACTTAACCTTTTAGCTAATTTATAACACCGTGTGCAACTTTAGTTCTACCTGGTTATGCTGAACACTGTCCTGAATTTATTTCAGGATTGTTTCAGGGTCTCAAGGGATGCTGAAACGAGTTCAGCATGACATATTAGAGCGAACGTCGCACATAACGTTAAACCTTAAACTTAATCGAGACCCATTGAAACTTAAAAGTCTCGTTCATTAACAGTTGCACACGGCCTTAATTTATAGAGAATATCTTTGGTTCTCTTTGGCAATGATAACTTCGCCATCAAAGACTTCCTTCGCTTCTTTCTTTGAAATTTCCGGATCAAATGAGGGCCAAATATGGGTCAAAACGAGGCGTTTGACCCCGGCCTTTTGGGCAATTTTTCCGGCTTCAGCCGCTGTCAGGTGCCCCGGGAAAATCGGCTTTTGCAAAGTGGCTTCGCACAAAAAAACCTCCGCTCCCTTGGCCAACTCAAGCAAGGAATTATCATAAGCACAATCAGAAGTATAGACCAGCTTCTTCTCGTCAACAACTACGGCATAAGTATCGATTGAATGAGGCACCCTGTGAAACGTAAGATTAATCCGGCCTACTTTTAATTGGGCGCCCTCTTTGATCTCGTTAAAATCAAAAAGTTCAAAGAACTTCCCCCTACTATCTTCATCAATTAGCCGGATGATAAACTCACTCGCCCCCGAAGGAGCCAAAACCTTTAAAGGAAGCGCTGCTGGATCACCGTCTATTTGCAAAAAGAATCTTAAGGGATAAATATCTAAAAAATGATCGGGGTGTAGGTGCGTGATAACTAACCCGTCTAGTTCGGACGGACTAAGCCATCTTAAAAGATTGCTTAAAGCACCCGTTCCAATATCTAATAAGAGATGTGATTTGTCTTCCTTAATAAGATAACCGCTGCAGGCTCTTCCGGCCCCGGGGTACGCCGCAGAAGACCCTAAGATAATTAGTTCCAATTAAAGGCTCCCAACAAGTCTCAAGCTCAATCATGACTCATCCGGGGAAAAATACTTGCTTCTTAAAAGAAATAGTAGCAAGGGATACCCCAGCAAATAAACGGCTATGGTCTGCCCTGTTCCCACAAACAAAACAGTGATCCAATAGGGATTTTTGGCCACGATCTTTAAAATGTAAGCGACACCAAAGGCGTTAATGATAACCGGGGGCAGTAGAGCGACGGCGGCGCCTAGATATTTGAAACGCGCGGATCGGTACCTTCTAAAAAACTTCCCAAGCAACCAGGTTAAAGTAGCCGCAATGAGAGTTAAAAATGAGCCCCCGAAAATATCCCAAGGGCCGAGGCCTCCGTAAATATTGGCGATAATTACCCCAATATAGAGACCGGGAATGGCAGCCCCTTCTATATAAGGAAGAACCGTTAATGCCTCTGAAACTCGAACTTGTATTTGAGTGTAGCTTATGGGGGCCAAAGCAACGGTAATAACGGCATATAGTGCCGCTATCAAAGCTCCGCGCGCTAAAAAATTAACTTTCATAGATGTTGTAGTGGCTTGTTTTTAAACTCTTTTAATTGGATGACAAGATCGCGTTCTCAACTTCTTTTATTTCCGAGCCCAAAAATCTTTTTGATAGTTCTTGAAATTTGTGGTTGCTGTTGGTGGAAATAAAACGATGCCCCGGGTAATTCTTGTTGTTTCTCAAAATGTCTTTTCGTTTCAGGGTCATTTTTACTTCTTCCGCTGTTTCTCTGGCGGAACTTATTAAAATTACTTCCTCACCGACCACTTCCTGAATAACTTTACTTAGAAGCGGATAATGGGTGCAGCCTAGGATTAAGGTGTCAACCCGGGCCGCAATCAAAGGTTTTAGATATTTTTCAACCTCT
>DATBWY010000116.1:0-3046 GCA_036514555.1 Candidatus Subteraquimicrobiales bacterium | reverse complement strand
AGTGGGATCGGCAACATCGTGCCGATAAGCTTTTCCCGGAGCGATGACATAAATCGGAGGCTTAGTCTTCTCCATCACTCTCACCTGAACCGGTGAAGTGTGAGTTCGTAAGAGTACTTCCTCGCTGGTTCCCAGATCACGGGGTGCTTTCTCTTCCCCGGTTCTTAGAACATAAAAGGTGTCCATAAGTGAGCGAGCCGGATGATCCGGAGGAATGTTCAAAGCTTCAAAATTATAGTAGTCCAACTCTATTTCGGGGCCTTCGGCAACTTCATATCCTAAATATAGAAAGATATCAACAATCTCCTCAATTATCTGACTTATTAAATGCTTGCCGCCCCTCCGAGGTAATTTACCGGGCAATGTTATATCAACGGTCCCCTCTTCCAGGGTGAGCTTGAGCGCCTCCCCCTGAAGAGCTTCTTTCTTTTGGATAATCCTTTGTTCGAGATCTTGGCGAACCTTATTAGCGATCTTTCCCGCCTGGGGTCGCTCAGCCGGTGGCAAGGTGCTTAAGGCCTTCATAAGCGAAGTTAGCTTGCCTTTCCGGCCCAAATAAAGAATCCTTATTTTATCGAGCTCATCTAGAGAGGTTACTTGAACAAGTTCCTTTTTAGCCAAACCTCGCAGCTCTTCCAGCTCTTTTTGTAAAGACATTTTAACCATCCGAGACAATTAATCAGAAATTTAAGGATTTAATTTAAGTAAAAACCTTCCGCCAAAGACGGAAGGCCCGTAATTTTTTCCCATTTCAATATAAGGTTTCCCAACCGCTTTCCTCACAAGCTTTGTTGACATTCGATACTATCTAAGTCGCGCTTAAATAAATTAATATTACCCCAGAAAAATTAAAACTTCCAGAATATTTCTAATTGCTCTTCTGCACAATTTTGTCTCTTAGACGGAGATAAAGCCGGGGAGCCCGCCTCATCAGAAGCCTTTTTGCCCCTATCACTAAACGAAGTCTTAAATTGGCCACGCTCACCATGAACGAGTGCGGCATCCAGCGGGAAACAAAGGTTTTATCCACGATTGACTCGATCCGCTTTTTAAGAAATCTTGGCAAACGATCAGTCCAGCGGTATAGCCGGATATAAGTCCGAAAATACCTTTGGGCGAAGAGAACCTCGGCCTCGCTGAGGGTGGGTTGCCTAAGAATTATCTCCTGCCGGTAATCATAGTAGGGCTTCATGAATCCTTCCTCCAGGGCAATCTGATAGAGTTTGGTGTTAGGATAGGGATAAAAAATTGTGTCCACAACCCGGTCCGGCTTGAGCTCGGCGTTGAGTTTTATAGTCTCTAAGATTTTCCCCATATCCTCGTAAGGAAGATTAATCATGTTGTACGAAAGAGCGCTGATCCCAAGTTCGCGGCACACGTTAAAGGCCTCTTTTATCTTTTCACGCTTCATATTCCGAGCCAAAATTTCGTTTCGGATGTGATCGTCGCCGCTTTCCACTCCAAAGTGCACCAAATAGCATCCGGCGTCTTTTAAGGCCTGAACAACCTCTCTATTCATCAGGTCCGCCCGGAAACGGCAGGAAAAAGCCAGGTCTATCTCGGATTTGTAGCGTTCGATAAAATCGTAAAACCACTTTTTTCGCATCGGCAAAATATTGTCCATAAAATTCAAGTACTTTATGTAAGGGTAATCGGTCTTGATCTTTTTGAGATACTCGATAGAATTTTCCGGGCTTCGAAAGCGGGAGTATTTTCCCTTGTTGGGGTAGATTTCTCTTAACTGATGATTACAGCAGTAGGTGCACTTATAGGGACATCCCCGCGAAAGCATAACAGTGGCCGTTTTAATTCTGGAGGAGGCCAGGTTCTTATAGTCAAAGAGGTCAAAATCGGGAAGAGGCAGACTGTCCAAATCTTCTATTAAAGGCCTCGCTGGATTTCGAACCACGCCGGTTTTTGTTTTTAACCACAAATTCCTGATGTTGCCGATGGATTTTCCCTCATCGAGACGGGTGCAAAGGTCGACTAAAGCTCCCTCTCCCTCACCAAGGCATGCGATGTCAATACCGGGAGTATCGATTGTCTCTTGGGGTTCTAGGGTTGGATGATAACTTCCGCAGATAGTTAGGACCCCGTCATCGGCTCTGTTTGGCAAGGCTTCATTGGTCCAGCCGGCATACTCCTGAACATAGGGAAAGATACTGGTACGCGCGGCAAAAGCAATTAAATTAGGCGATTCTTTACGGATGCGGTCAATATAATTTTCCTTTTTCGGGTGGCGAGTCAAGTGATAGAGCGCCACTTCTTGCCCGGCCTCTTTTAAAACGGCCGAAAGAGAAGCTAATCCTTCGGAGTAACTTCCGTGCTGCTGGGTTCCGCCGACCGTTTCCTGAAAATCCGGATAAACGAACAAAACTTTGATTTTTTGCCTCCTATTAGTAAAAATTAAAACCCAAACACGGGCTAGAACCTTAAAAACTCGGCTTCCAAAAGCTTGGTAATTACGGGGTTTTCAAGGTTAATTCGTTCCATAGATGGAGCAAACCTTCCCTAGAGGGCTCTTACGCCTTAAGTGAATATCAAATCATTTCCGGAGATAAGTTAAAATTGATTGGATTTTTAAAAATTACCCTACTTAGCGGAAATTTTCAAGTCTTCGAATTCAGAATTAAGGGGGACGTTGTTGCATTTGTTGCATTATAATCTTTTATTCCGCGAAAGCGCCTGGTATTCTCTAAAAGTATTTTTATCACGAATATAAAAAGTCCGCCCGAAGGGCGGACATCTAAAATCATCTAAAAACATCTCAAAACATCCAAATACGTCTCCTAAAAACTGCCAAACCCCAGATTTTTAACCAACCGAAGCTTCCGAAGGGGCCTCCAATTTCTCTTTGGCTACTCCCACCAGCTGGGTAAAAGCCTCGGGGTCGTTTATGGCCATATCAGATAACACTTTTCTATCCAAATTAACCTCGGCCAGCTTCAGCCCGTTCATAAACTTGCTGTAGGAAAGCCCGTGAGTCCGAACGGCCGCGTTTATTCTGATAATCCAGAGTCGCCGAAAATCTCTTTTTCGGTTGCGG
>DATBWY010000115.1:0-22671 GCA_036514555.1 Candidatus Subteraquimicrobiales bacterium | reverse complement strand
AGAAGTATAAAGTAAGCGGCGCAAAAATTAAATGGAGCCCCACGTGCAAGCCCGTGGTACCAATCCAACTAAGACCCTCGTCCTCCGAGCCGTTAACAATTCCCCACCCATTACGGCTGTTATGATCCCGCGTGCATACAGCATTAGCGCCGAAGATAAAAGTGTTGCAATCCTTCCTATTAAGGAGTATAAAATAAAGCGATTCAGGAATTAGATCTTTGATATACCATCGAAAACCTCATAATTGTTGCAGGTAAGGGCCTTTCCGAAAAGCAAGAAAGGTGAACGGTCTCGCCACGGCGAATTGAATGAAGCTAGCAGATTTACGTGAATTCAAACGAGTCCAGTGTATGGTCCAAAACAGACCGGAAATGGCCGCGTGCGTTTCATGTTTTTGGTGATATCCTAAAAATTTAGGTCACGGAGGAGCTATGAAGAAGAGTCTCATCATTTTCCTTGTTTTTTCCTTTCTGCTTGCGCAAACCCCCGCCTGCAAACTTGCCGCAAAAAAATCCTCCAAACCTAAATCTGAAGTTTTTAAGCCGTCCGGGAAAGAAGTTAAAGTTGATGCGCTTTACTTTCAAGAAACCCCCGAAGGGCCTACTGGAGGCACGGCCTCCGTTAGAGTTAGGGCGAAAGCTAATAAAACAGGCCAGTTAAGAGTGGGTTTTTTTGAGGAAGAGGTAGGTGGGTCTGGCCTCATGTGGCGCTCGGCCGGCTGGATGTCCGCAATTATAAGCACTTTTCTCTTAGGGCTAGATTTGGCCGATTACAGCTTCACCTTCGACGTTGGCGGGTACATTGATGGCCCGAGTGCCGGCGCGCTAATGACCATAGCCGTTTTTTCATCTCTCCTCGGAGACGAAATTAAGAAAGATGTGGCCATGACGGGAACCATCAATCCTGATGGCACGATTGGTCCGGTTGGGGGCATTCCTCAAAAGATCGAGGGCGCCAAAAAAGCCAAGAAAAAGACGGTTCTTGTTCCCGCTGGACAAAGGCACTCGCTGGATCTTAAGACGAATCAAGTGGTCGATGTGGTAGAATTCGGTCGTCAAAAAGGCATTACCGTTAAGGAAGTATCCGATATCTACCAAGCATACAAACATTTTACCGGTGAAGAACTGCCCCAGCCAGAAGTTTCCGATGAAAAACCGGAACTCTCCTCCAGCACCTACGGCAAAATAAAGAGCAAGTCTACCGATTGGTACAGCCGCTATACACAAATTAAATCCTCTTATGACGCCCTTCCCCCTGATTATAAGCCGGAAGAGCTCAATTCAATAATGACGGTGGCTGCGAATTCTGCCGATAAAAGTAGCACTTATTTAGACCAGGGACTAGTGGCTCCATCATATGATCGTGCCACTACGGCAGTTATTTTTGCAGACATTGCTTACCAAGCCGCCAAAATTGTTGAGGCCTTCGTTGCCGGAGGAATGCAGCAAGCCCAAAATAATCTTGAAACCGCCAGGTCTAGTTGGTTGAAGACAGATTCCATGTTTGATCGCTTGAAATCAGAGAATCCCAGGAGTCTTAGTGACGTTCTGGCATTAAACAACGCTTACGGGACTTTTTCAGTGGCCTTGGGCTTAGGGCAGTTAGGTGATAAGGCCCGGGACAAGGAAGCCGCCACTGACGAAGAAGGCTTGGAAAATCTAGCGACGGCCACGCTTTATTATTCTCTGGCTGGTCACGTGCTATCTATGGCAGAGGATTCTGTGGATATAGGGATGGGACTGGGTGTCGAAAAATCACCAACTAAGAAAAGGGTGCGTAGAATAGCCGAAGCCCTACGGCGAGCCGCTGAGGCCAATATAAATTACTTTGATAATGTTGTTTTAAACAGGCAAGCGCAGAGCCAAGGTCTTTCTCTAGATCTCTATAAGGAAGCCTTCAAAGAAAATGATTTTGAGTATACTTTTGCCACATCCGCTATTGAAGTCTTACCTTCACTCAAGGAGCAACTCGGCCCGGGAAAAGCGCAAGACTACGCGACCCTAGGTAACTCGATGCAGTCTTTCTCGCTTTCATCAGGACTTATTGCACAGTATTATTCTTTGGATGCGCAGTTAGACGAGAGCGGTAACATTATTGGCGTAGGCAACGAGAAGGCTTTAATAAATATGCTTGATATTGCTGAAAAGAAAGCTGTTGAGAACATTAATTTGGCCAAGAAGCAAAAGGCTGATCCAGCCTTGCCCACCTATTATTATGAATCGGGAAAGATCATGCGCGAAGGGGACTTAAACGAAAAGTTCGATGCTCTTTACAACTTCTGGTTAGCGTCGATTCAGGGTCGTATTCTTTCTATGTTGGGTGGCGTCAAGATTGTTGATTGATTCTGTTTGAAACCGGAGTGGCGGAATGATATCTGCTACTGCGCGTGGTTTCGTCCATACAGTCTAGAAATGGAGGCCTTGGGCCCCGTGAGACTTGAGTGTCTCGGGGCGATATCCGACTGAAGCAGCTTGGCGGTTTAAGTATAAACTGCGATGGAGCTGCCTGAAGGTTTCAGCGGGCGGGTTGAAGCGATAGTTAGAACGATCCGCGCTATTCTCTCAGGTTTTAGTAAAAGGTTAGGGTTTTCTTCGGGGAAGATATCTCGGTGCATTTTGGTATTAACTCCTCCAGGTAGAACTGCAAAAACTTTTATTTTCGTCTTCGCTAGTTCATAGGCCAAACTTTCGGTAAAACCAATTACTCCGAATTTAGAGGCCGAATAAGCCGCCAGGCCGGGATAACCGCTTTTTCCTAGTCCTGAGGAGATAATGATAATCCGTCCATGTTTCTTAAATTCCATCCCTCGAGTGAATTGTCAAATTTTCCTCACCGTGCCTACCCAGTTTTTGCATAAATTTGGCAAAAGATCGAGTTTGAGTGAAGTCTTTTTTTAATCAGAAAACAAGTTGACACTAGGTTCTGACGAGCACTTTGTTCTGACTACTAATTTTATTTTACCGTAAAAATTTGTCCGCAAAATCAAATTTATGTTTCCGATTGGAATGGCCGATAAGCGATAACATGAGAACTAAAACAGGTCCCCCCGTCAAAGAAGACCGAAAAAACAATTACATTTCTTCCAATCCCAAAAGAAGAACCAAGAACCTGTTTAAACTATTCAATGAAGTAATCACCTGCATTGCTTTTGCGCTTGATCTAGATGAACACGAGAATCTTTTTCACGCCTGGCGCGTCACGATTTTGGCTACCAGGTTGGCTGAAAAAGTTAATCCGGAATCATATGATTATACGTATTACGCGGGCCTCCTCCATGATATTGGATGTATTGGCCTCAAAGACCACCTAATTTACTATCCTAGCTTAGCTAAGCAATTATCTGATCCTCTTGTTAAAGATCATCCCTACAAGGGCGCCGAAATGGTAAGGTTAATCCCGGGATTATTCCCGAGCGCCGATTTAATTTTTCAACACCATGAACGATATGACGGGAAAGGCTACCCAATTGGTCTTAAGGGCGACGCCATCTTGCCCGGGGCCCAATTTTTGAGAGTTAGCGACGCTTTCGATCTATGGCTGCGCAATCAAGTCCGCTCACAACGGCGAAACGGGGAAAGTGTGCCCCCGTCATTCATCGATTTCTACAAATCTTTTGGCAACGGCGCCAGTCGGGAATTCTCTGAGGATATTCTTTTTTCTTTTTTAGATCTTCTCCGGGACGATCATTTGTACCATGCGATTTTAAGAAAGGAAAATCTGTCGCTCTTGCTACAACAGACAGCGGGAGGTCTTCGAGGAATAGAGTTGCGCCCCAATGTTGACTTAGTAGGAACAGCGCTCAATTTGTTTGCGGAAATAATTGACGCCAAACACACGTATACCCAGGGTCACTCCAAACGCGTTACCGAGTACGCGATGGCTTTAGCTTTGGCCTTGGGACTTCCACACGATGAAATTACCAAAATTAAATGGGCCTCGCTTTTGCATGATGTCGGTAAAGTGGCCGTTCCCCAAAAAATTTTAGACAAACCAGGGCCTTTAACCCAAAAAGAATGGAGCGTCGTTAAGAAACACCCCGTGCTAACCGTGGAGGTTCTTAATATGATCAGCGCGTTTCCTGGTTTTGCCGAAATTTCCGGCTGCCATCAGGAGCGTTACGACGGTAAAGGATATCCGAACGGATTAAAAGGAGAAGAAATTCCTTTAGGTGCCCGTATTTTAGCAACAGCTGACGCCCTTGATGCCATGACCTCGAGTCGTCCTTACCGGCCTACCTGGACTTTTAAGGAAGCGCTGAGAGAAATTCTGAAAGAATCTGGCAAGCATTTTGATCCTAAGGTTGCCAAAACCGCCAACCTCATCTTTGGTTCGAATTAACACCTAATCCCCCGGTAATTGTATAATCTGTCTTAAACTCCCTTTTAATTCCCATAAATTCCTATATAATAGTTCGATATGTATCTGTATCTAAATTAATTTTTGAAAGAAAGACATCTCGAACTTTAAACAAAACGGTAACGTGTTATATTGTATTAAACCCACGCTCTGCGGGTATTGCAGGTGCCTTTGTCCGCAAGAGGTTATATTGAACGCCTAGGATCAATTGTGGGTTGCGATCAAGGAGTTAAAAAATATGAAATTCATAGTGGGATGGATATTAAGCGTAGTTATATTGTTTATGGCTCACCCAGGCAGCATTTTAAGCGTTGGAACCAAAGATTTTGGCAAGAAATCGCCGGGTAAAATAAGAATTGCTCACGAAATTCACGATTTTGATGTTTCCAAAGAGGAAAAAGAGAAACATCGAACAGAGCACCAACGAGAAAAACTGTCTAATGGGTATCGAGATAATAGAAATTTTTCTTTGGCGAACATTATAGGAGTGACCGGGACCGTAATTCTCATAGGGGTGGTAGCAGCGTTGCTGTTTCGAGTGAAGTTTTAAAGATGGGACTGCTGAAAAACGACTTCGAGTGCTTTGTTGTTTCTGTTGTTTCGGTTCATGGAACACCGTAACAGGTCCGGCTAAGGCTGGTAAAACGGGGGATTCACTAAAAGAGGAAGGGATGAGGTAGAGTGAGTGTTAGAAATAGGACAGTTTTGTTGCTCGGGTTTTTTTTGCTCCTTGCGTCCTTGCCTGTTTTGGGGTGCAAAACGCAAGTTTCTTCAAAAGGAAAAAAAGAGGAAAGCAAAGTGAAACTAAAAATTATTTCCCCGAAGGAAAATGAAGACGTACAGGGCCTAGACGTTAACGCGAGGGTTAAGGTAGAGGGGGTTGAGTTGGTTAAACCGGGGGGTTCCAATGATCCAAACGAAGGCCATCTGCACTACACTTTTGACGGACAACTAAAAATGACCGAAGAGGCTACCGTGACTTACACGAGTGTTTCTTCGGGCGAGCACACTTTAACGATTGAATTGGTTCAAAATGATCATAAATCAAGAAGTCCGGCCCTTAAGGAAACAGTCAAGTTTAATGTTCCCGAAGCCGCGAGCGAAACCGAAGGAGGGCGCTAGCAGGAAGAGCCGCCTACCCCAAATTACTAAATTACTAAAAACTGACTCTTTTTTGATCATAATGAATGGATGTCGTGCCCCTTTGAGGGAAAAAGACTGTGTTTTTAGATAGGGAAGACGCCGGTCAAAAATTGGCCTTAGAGATCGAAAAATCTCTAAAAGGCGCAGAAGTAATGCTTTTTGCGATCCCGAATGGTGGAGTGGCCGTAGCGTTACCTGTTTTTAAGCGTCTTAAGGTTCCCTTTGATTTAGTTATTCCTCGAAAAATTCCGATTCCTACCAATACAGAGGCGGGCTTTGGAGCGGTTGGCCCCGACGGGACAATCGTCCTGAATGACGCTCTCGCAAAAAGCCTACAGCTTACAGCACAAGAAATAGATGATTTGGCCCGTGTGGTGACTACCGAAATTAAGAGGCGCGATACAAGTTATCGACAAACCCGGCCATATCCTGACTTAAGTGGCAAGCACGCAGTTTTAATCGACGACGGATTAGCCTCCGGGTATACGATGATCGCTGCCATCAGGTTTTTAAGGACCAGGAACCCTGAAAAAATTGTGGTGGCTGTCCCCGTTACCTCTGACCAAGCGGCAAAGCTAGTGGAAAAAGAGGCCGATCAATTTATCGCTCTTCATCGGGATTACCTCCCGCTTTTTGCCGTGGCTAGCTTTTATAAGCACTGGAAAGACTTAACCGACGAAGAAGTAATCTCGCTTTTACAAACCCTCAAGTAACCCGTTTTAGGGTATCAACGCTGGACAAGCGGAATTTGAATCAAATATAGTGAAATATCTGTCTGTTTAAAGCTAAAACTGATTAATTTTCGCGGCCATAATGAAATCATTTTCGGAAAGACCGCCGATAGCATGGGTGGTTAGCTCGATGGTGACTCTGTTATAAATAATATGGATATCAGGGTGGTGGCCTTCTTCCTCGGCAACTTCGGCGAGCTTGTTTACGAATGACATTGCCTCTACAAAATTTTTATAGTGAAATTTTTTTCGGATTTTTTTGTTATCCAGAACCTCCCATCCTTGAGCTTGCGGCAGATACTCTTTTATTTGCTCTGGGGATAAAGGAGGGGTTCCAGCCTCACAGGGTACGCATTTTTTTGTTGCAAGGTCCATCAAAAATCACCTCATTTCAAAAAAATCACCAAATTTGATTATACAGGTTACGCCTTTTTTATTGGTTCTTCAAGAGAATCCTTCAATTTTTAGGACTGCTTTCAAAGTAATAAGCTGCTCGGTTATGGGTAATGTTTGGCGTCTTGGTGTCTACCTTCGCTTTTGACAGAAAAAATCAGAAGTGCTATTTTCATCTTATTCCGTTAACCCTCTATAAGGAGGTAAAGGTGGCTGAAAAACAAGTAAAGCCTTTAAAATATTCTTCCCTGGATGGACTCTCCGAGAAGCAGCTCAAAGAGCACCACGATGTTTTATACGCCGGTTACGTTAAAAAAATAAATGAGATCGAAGAAAAACTAAAAACCGCTGATAAAAGTGAAGCAAATGCCACCTATAGTCTAATTAGGGAACTAAAACACGAACAAACATTTGCCGCAAACGGTGTAAAATTACACGAAGGTTATTTTGAGAACTTGGGTGGCGACGGTGAACCCTACGGCGACATTTTGGACATGATTAACGATGACTTCGGTTCTTTCAACAACTGGAAAAATGATCTTATCGCGGCTGGAATCGCGGCGAGGGGCTGGGTTGTTTTAGCTTATGACTTAGATGACGACCGTTTATACAATATTTCTTGCGATCTTCATAATCAGGGGGGAGTTTGGAACTCAATTGCGCTTGTAATATTGGACGTTTACGAACACGCCTATTTCCTTGATTATGCCACTGGGCGTAAAAGCTACATTGAAGTTTTTTTAAAGAACATCGACTGGGAGTATGTAAACAGCCAGGTTAAAAAGTATGATCTAGTAAAAAGAAAAGCGGCCCAAGGGGGTTAAAGTTTAAGTTAAAAAACATCGCCTGAACAAATCTTATAGGAGGCTCTTGAGAGAACCAACGTTAAGAACCGACGTTGGTTCTTTTACGCTGATTATCATAAAAAATGTAGTCGCCTCATTCATGAGGCAAATTAGTTAGATTTCCGGGGGGAACGCGAGGTGCGTGGTAACGCAAGAGAACTACGAGTTTTTGCACTAAAAGAGTTTTTAACCTCGAAGTTTAAAAAGCGAAGTAGATGAGCGGCCAAAGCGAATAAGTGATAAAATAGGGTGAGAATCTCTAGAGGAAAGGATTTGGTTTGAACAAGGCCTAAGTGAGGGACCATTTGAGTGATAAAGAGCGAGCAGTTCTTGACAGTTTTTCTCAGTCTGTCATTGGGGTGGCAAAAAAAGTAGGCCCGGCGGTGGTGAATATTCGGGTGACCCAGGAGGCAAGGAGGTCGCCTTGGGATTTTACTCCCGAAGACATTACTGGTAACGGCTCCGGTTTCATTATCTCCTCGGACGGGTTTGTCGTTACCAACAGCCATGTTGTACACCGGGCCAAAAATTTGGAGATTGTTCTTTCTGACGGAAGGCATCTCTCGGCCCAAAAAATAGGGGAGGATCCCCCCACTGACTTAGCGGTTTTAAAAGTGGAGGCTACCGGTCTTCTGCCGGTGGCCGAATTTGGAGATTCCAATACCCTTCAGGCCGGCCAGCTAGTGATTGCCATTGGTAATCCTTATGGTTTTCAATCCACCGTAACAACCGGGGTTGTTAGTGCCTTAGGAAGGTCCCTAAGAAGTCAGAGCGGACGTTTAATCGAACACATTATTCAAACCGACGCCGCTTTAAATCCTGGAAGCTCTGGCGGACCCCTAGTCAACTCCCAAAGCGAGGTTGTGGGCATTAACACGGCCATTATTTTTCCCGCCCAGGGTTTGTGTTTCGCAATTCCCAGTAACACCGCTCGGTTTGTAATCGGGCAGTTGATTCTCCACGGCAAAGTTAGCCGAGGATATCTTGGGATTGGTGGTCAGAAATGGAATTTTGAAAAGGCAATTGCCAGACGTCTCGCGCTCAAATCCGAGAGTGGGGTTCTTGTTATTCAGATAGTACCGAATTCACCGGCTCAAGATGGTGGTATCAGGCCCCGGGATGTGATTGTCTCTTCCGACGATACTCCGATATCAAGTGTGGATGACCTTCACCGCTTGCTCTCGGAAAAACCGGTCGGGAAGGAGCTTTCCCTAACGCTTCTCAGAGCGGGGAGGCGAATGAACATTAAAGTAAGACCAACCGAGGCGCCACCGGAAAGCTAAATTTGCCAATCTAAATATTAATCCTCTCCTTGCCCAAGAATTGACGGCAATTCCCAAAATGACTATTATTTATTCAAGTTCAGACAGACATAAGGGGGTTTACGATGTCAGCCGAGGATAATTTGAGGGAGGCTTTTGCCGGTGAATCTCAGGCTAACCGAAAATATGTAGCCTTTGCCGCGCGAGCCGCACGAGATGGTTATCCCCAAGTGGCTAAGCTTTTCCGGGCCGCGGCTCAGTCCGAAACCGTGCATGCTATCAGGCACTTAAAGGTGCTAAGGGAGCTAAAAAGTACCGAGGACAACCTCAAAGCGGCTATCGCCGGAGAAAATTACGAACACACCGAGATGTATCCCAAGTTTATTAATGAAGCCAGAAAAGAGGGGAATAAGGCCGCGGCTAATAGTTTCGACCACGCCAACGAGTCCGAAAAAGTCCACGACGCCCTGTTTAAGAAAGCTTTAGATAATTTAGGCCAAAACGAACCGGTCGATTACTTTGTATGCAGTGTTTGTGGTTTTACCGTGGAGAATGAGCCCCCTGGCGAGTGTCCCGTTTGTGGCGCTCGCAAAGACAAATTTGATAAAATTGACTAGCAGGATGTCTTTTGATCGATCCGGATTTCTTTTAGGCCCGGAAGGCTTTGCAGACTAACGAATGGGATTATAGATGGGATTAATTTCCGCCTTAACATTTGGGTTTTTATTAGGGATAAAACACGCCCTAGACGCTGATCATATTGTGGCCGTTTCTACTATTGTAAGCCGCAGCCGGAAGCTCACGGAATCTGCCTATCTCGGTATTTTTTGGGGGCTCGGACACACCCTTACTTTGCTTTTGGTGGGGCTCATTGTTCTTAGCTTTCGGCTTACAATTCCTGCTAAAATAGCGTTATCCCTTGAATTTTTGGTCGGCGTTGTCCTCATCATCCTAGGATTTTCGGTAATAAGGGCCCCTTTCTTGAAGAAAATCCATTTTCACAGTCACGGCCATGATAACACGAAGCATTTTCATTTCCATTTTCACGAAGAAGAAACCGGAACTAATGAGAGCCACAAGCGGGATCACGAAGGTCATAAACACAGCCATAAATCTTTAATGGTGGGGATGGTTCATGGTTTAGCCGGGAGCGCTGCCCTGATGCTACTCGTTTTGGCCACGGTTGATTCGGTTTTGGTTGGTCTTTTATATATTCTACTTTTTGGTGTCGGCTCCATTTTAGGCATGCTTGTTCTTAGCAGTCTTATCGGCTTACCATTTATACTTACGCGTTTTAGCCATGCTAACAAGGCGTTAAGTTTCGTGGCGGGGATTATAAGCATTGGGCTAGGTCTTTCAATTATTCTTGAGATTGGTTTAGGAACAGGGCTTTTTGTCTAGGACGGGGGTGTCTAAATTGAGCGACCGACAGTTCGGGGACGCGCGATGAAGAAGATTTTATACGTTGTTTTGGACGGATTGGGAGATTTGCCCTGCGCCGAACTGAGGGATCGAACACCGCTTGACGCCGCCAACACTCCTCATCTGGATAAGTTGGCGAGTAAAGGACAAACCGGTCTTTTGTATCCAGTTGGGAAAGAAATTGCTCCCGAATCGGATGTGGCGGTGATTAGCCTTCTAGGGTACGACGCTCGCAAACACTATACCGGCCGAGGACCATTAGAGTGTTACGCGGCGGGGCTGGCCGTTAATGACGGAGATTTAGCTTATCGCGTCAACTTCGCCACCGTTGATGGAAAAAAAATAATGGATCGGAGGGTAGGGCGAAACTTGACAACCGAAGAAGCGGCAAACCTTGCCAAGACCATTAATGAAACGGTCAGGCTCACTTCTTATCCTGCTTCTTTTGAGTTTAAATCTACCGTCGGCCACCGGGGAGTCCTTGTTATTCGTTCACCTGAAATAAAACTCTCCGCGGCCGTCACCAACACCGATCCCGCCTATGGGAAAGAGGGGTCTTTTGGAGTAGCCTTAAGCGAATTCAACAATATCGTTCTTGATTGTAAACCAATTCCGGGTTTTGAAAACAAGAAAGAGGCTCAAATTTCAGCCGACCTCACCAACGAATTTGTGGAGAAAAGCCATCAAGCGCTAGAGGAAGATCCGGTTAACAAAGAAAGAAAAAAAGGCGGTAAACTGCCGGCTAATATCATTTTGATCCGCGATGCCGGTAACAAGCTTCCTAAATTTTCTCCCATCGGCAAAGCTCAGAACATGAAATGGGGATGTTTTGTTGAGATGCCGGTCGAAAAAGGAATTGCCCTTCTAACTGGGATGAAGGTTCTGGAGCTGCCGGAAGCGACCCAATACCTAAGTGTTGATTACTCTATTAGGGCCAAAAAAGTTACCGAAGCCCTTCCCGACTTTGATGGTCTTTATATTCACCTCAAGGGTCCTGATGAGCCCGGCCACGACGGCGACCCCTTTACCAAGAAAGATATTATCGAGGCCATTGACGAATACTTTTTTGGCACTCTTATTCCTCAAGTTAAATCAAAAGATGTTCTCATTGCTGTTACCGCCGATCATTCGACCCCATGCGTCCTGAAGGCCCACTCTGAAGATCCCGTTCCACTGTTAGTGGTTGGGGCCGATGGTGCCATGGATAGCTCCTCATCTTTTAGGGAGAATGAGTGCGCCAAAGGTTCCTTAGGGCGCATTCCAGGGTCCAAGCTCTTGCCTTATCTTATTAAACTTTCTCGAACTAATAATTAATGAGCCAATTACTATGAACTAAATTGGGCCCATAGCTCAGTTGGTAGAGCAGCGGACTCATAATCCGTTTGTCGGGGGTTCGAGACCCTCTGGGCCCACCAGGTAATCGTTACTCTTTTCTTGCAAAACACGCTTATATTCCCTCCTTACAAAAAAAACAAAAACCAACCCTTGATAACTTTTAAGAGTTGGTTCGATTGTTCAGCGGTTGATATTTGGAAATTATCACAAACTGGCTTTATATGCTTGCCTAATTAACTCTACCGCCTCTGGTATGTCTTTTTCTTCACTTAGCCGGATTACAACCTTAAAGGTGTCTTCTTTCATTGTTTTTCTCTGCTCTGCGATAGCAGAATCCTTAGGAGCATGATTTAGTCGAATCTCGCTTTTTACATGCGGTTTTGGCCAAATCGGGAGGAGTGCGCGGGCGAAAGTTAGGCCATCTATCCTGTAAATGACCCTAGAGTCTTTAATTGTTTCCACAATTGATCCGTCCAGCGCAATGATTTGTGCTTTGAGGTTCTCTAATAGTGCACGCATCTAGCCTCCTTTCTTATCTGGAACATTTTCAAAACAAAAAAACCAACCCTGCGTAAGGACTGGCTTCCATCATTACTTTCGTTAGTTTAAGTTTTAAGGTATTTCTATTGTTACGATTACTAGTGCTCGGGCTTCTATATACTAGCTTATCGTGGTTTAGATGTCAATTTTTCTTTTAGCGGGAAACGCGAGCGGACACAGTTAGTTCCCTTCGATTGCTGGAATAGAGGTCGTTTCTTGCGAAACTTTTTGTTATAATTTCATTCATGAAAAAAAGTGCTAGCTTTGGAATTTTATTATTAGTTGCAATTCTAATTTTAGGGTGTCAACAGTCTGCCGAAGTGGGCAGCGACAAGGCACCTACTAAAAATGAGGAGCAAACTACGACTGGAAAGGAGCAACCTATGACGAAAGCGCCTGAGATGCAAATTGACAAAAATAAAAGCTACACCGCAAAAATCCAAACCCCAAAAGGCGATTTTGAGCTTAAACTTTTCCCCAAAGAGGCGCCAAAAACCGTTAACAACTTTGTGTATTTGGCTAAAAAAGGCTTCTATGACGGAACAATTTTTCACCGCGTTATTAAAGATTTTATGATTCAAGGCGGAGACCCACAAGGAACCGGAATGGGTGGCCCCGGTTATAAGTTTGAAGATGAAATCAATTCGATCAAACTTGTTCGAGGCAAGCTCGCGATGGCGAACGCTGGCCCAAATACAAACGGAAGCCAGTTTTTTATAGTGACGGCTCAAGAGACTCCCTGGCTTGATGGAAAACACACCGTTTTTGGCGAAGTAACAAAAGGGCTTGAAGTTGTCCTAGAAATAGAGAAAGCGGAAAAAGATCAAAACGACAGGCCAACTGAAGAGATAGCCCTTAAGAAAGTAACAATCGAAGAAAATTAAAATCTGGGATATTATTATTAATTAACTTCACCAAAGGTTTTCCGGTCCACGAACCAAATGACTTCTTCTAACGGATTCACGAGCCCGGCCGGATATTTGGAGGGTGCCGGCTCTTCTTGAAGAACTGCTTTTATAATTTCTCGCTTTTTTTCTCCGGATGCTAAGAAAAAAACCCTTTTCGCGCTATTAAGCACCGGAAGAGTCAGGGTAATCCTATTCCCTATCCTGTAGTCGAAAGGAGCTTGAACGGCCGCGACCCACCGCTCATTTTCTTTCAAAACCAAGTCTAGAGGAAAGAGAGAGGCGGTATGGCCGTCCTCACCAACTCCCAGAATTACCAGATCAAAGGTGGAAAAGTTCTCCGTTCTATGTTCCCAGCCAAAAAAATCTTTTAGAATTTTTTCGTATTGAAGCGCTGCTTGTGCGGGGCTATTAAGAGTGGTGAGCATTGGGTGAATGTTTTCCGGAGGCACGGGAATCCTAGATATCAGTATTTGATAAGCCATTCCAAAGTTATTTTCCAGATGATCTTGGGGTACAAAGCGCTCGTCTCCCCAGAAAAGGTAAGTATGGGACCAGGGCATCTCTTCTCGGTATTCACGAGCCAACAACCGGTAAAGAACGCGTGGGGTACTTCCTCCTGATAAAACAAGTGTAAAACGTCCGCTACGCGAAACGCGGTCGTTTGCTAAATCAATAATGCTTTCCGCAGCGGCGCGACTCAAATCAGCTAAATTAGGATAGACTTTAACCCTAGGCTTAATCCGCTTAACCATGACTTATTTTCATCATTCACTTCCAGTCACTTTTGGGGTTTTATGGGGTGGCCGCCAAATTTATTCCTCAACGCCGCTAGAAGCTGATCCGAATAACCCGTTTTATCTCGGGAAAGCAGCCGTTTAATCAGCGAAAGAGTTATTACGGGAGCGGCTATATCCAAATCAATCGCCTCGAACACGGCCCACCGGCCTTCTCCGGAGTCCTCAACAAAAGGGGGGATTCCTTTCATGCTGGGATTCTCCGCTAAGAGATCAGAGGTTTGGTCTAAAAGCCAAGAACGAATTATGCTTCCGTGTCTCCAAATCTCGGCTATTTGATGAAGATCCAGGTTAAAATCTTTTTTCTTTTTAATCATCGCAAAACCTTCCGCATAAGCCTGCATCAGGCCATACTCAACCCCATTATGAACCATCTTCACAAAATGGCCGGCTCCAATCGGTCCGACTCGTCCCCATCCCTTGTCCGGGTCCGGCGCCAGCGACTCAAAGATCGGCCGAAGTGACTCAACCACTTTTTCTTCGCCTCCAACCATCAGGCTATATCCTTCCTTTAGTCCCCACACCCCGCCGCTAGTTCCCACATCGACATAGGAGATTCCTTCGTTCTTAAGCACCTTAGCCCGGCGTAAAGTATCTTTATAATATGAATTTCCTCCATCAATCATAACATCACCTTCGTTCAGATAGGGCATGAGTGCATTAATGGTTCTATCCACGGACTCACCGGCGGGAATCATCATCAAAATAGGACGAGGCAAGCTAACCTTCTTAACCAAGTCCTCCAAGGAATAGGCTCCAATCAACCCTTTTTCCCGAAAGCGATCTACCGTTTTTTTAGTTCGTGCGTAGCCTATAATCTTGTGACCTGCTTTTATAAGGCGCTCAGCCATATTACCGCCCATGCGCCCCAGCCCAATCAGACCCACATCCATTTAATCCTCCCTTCCTAGTATCTCTGTTATGTAAGAAAGTCCTTGCGTCGCCATTTTTTTAAGATTAACCCGAAGTACTCGTCGGCCATGTCTACTTAGGACCTGGTAATCTCCAAGGGCCTGAGCCTGGATAATGTCGCCAAAGGTATAATTAGTACCAGGGACCGGTATGTCTTCTCGGGGCTCGTCGATTAATTGAAGAAAAAGACCGCAATCGGGGCCCCCTTTGTGGAATTGGCCGGTTGAATGTAAAAATCGGGGACCGTACCCAATCGTTGTCGCCAAATTTAACCGATTCAAAAGCCCAACTCGGATTTCGGTGAGCTTTTCTTCTATTTGGGCTGTTGGTTGAAGGTAAGATTGAATAGCTATGTAGCCTCTTTCTTGGGCTTCGCCAAGCCAATTTGTAAAACTCTCAAACAGTTGTTTCGCGTCGTCCGCTGGTACAGCCTCCACATCCCTGACCGCAAATTTTACAGTTTCGGTCATTGCAGCTCTAGCCAGTTCTTTTGCTGATTCGACGTCAGGTTGATTGAAGGGATGGACCCCTAAAACGGCGCTGGCCGATGCCACCGCGACTTCCCAGTGAAAGATTTCCTGGCCGATATCGTACTTGTCTGAAAGGTCTATATAGATGACTGGGTGTCCCAATGCCTGAAAGGATTCCAGTTTGTTCCTTAAATCTTGACCTTCTTCGCCGGCGAGGGAAAAATGAACAAATACCCGGTCGCTTGCGTATGAGTCGCTGATTGGTTCGTCAACAACCGGAAGAATTCCTTTGCCGTCTTTTCCGGTACTCTCTGCGATAAGTTGCTCTAGCCAAATGGGAAAGCTTTTGAGCGAAGAGGTGGTGAAAAAAGTTACCTTGTCTCGACCCCTTAATGCCATTTCTCCGAGAGCCGCCCCTAAATTTAAAGCAGGGATTTTTGGTTCAGAAACACAAAAAGCCGAAGTTTCCATGGCTACCCCCGAGCGATCAACAAGATTGGAGACATCAACTCCAATTAGGGCCGCGGGCACAAGGCCAAATACCGTTATGGCCGAATACCTTCCGCCAAGATCAGGATTAGCGAGAAATGTTTGTCGGAAACCTTGTTCTTTAGCCAGTTGGACCAGGGTGGTGCCTGGATCACTAATTGCAACAAAATGCCTGCCAGGGTCAGCGGTAATTTGGGCGACCTTAGACCAAAAATACTCAAAAAGCGCGTTAGGTTCCAGTGTTGTTCCGGATTTGCTGGCGAGTATAAACAAAGTCCGACTGAGGTCAATATTTTGCTCAATGGCGTTAATCGTATCAGGATGGGTGCTATCAAGAACCACAAGTTCCGGAAAGCCAGGAGCGTTACCAAATATTTGCCGGTAAACTTGCGGCGCTAAACTGGATCCTCCCATTCCAAGTAAAACCACATGAGCTATTTTTTCGCTCCTAATTTCTTCCGCGAAAGAAACGAGGTTCCCAAGTTGCTCATGAACGATTTCGGGCAAATAAAGCCAGCCCAACCGGTCCGTAATCTCCGGAACTTCCTTCGGGAACCAGATGGTGGGATCTTTTCTCCATAGCCGGCGATTAAAACCACTCTTTTTCCAATATTTTAACCGGGTCTCCAAAGCATTCTGGTATTTTCCGATGCTTAGAACTTGTTTTTCCGGGTTCCCCTGGATTATGGTATTTCGCTTTCTTTCCAGTGAAGACAAAAGACTTTCATAAGTAGCAGAGAATGAACTGACGTAGTTTCCTTGAAGTTTTTCCGCCACTGCCCCGAGAATAATACCCAGTCTTTCGAGTTTTTCGACTTCAGCGCGACTTTCGCTAATTTCTTCTTCCAGGGCAGATCGAACCCTGCCGTGCCCTCGAAAGTTATTAAGTGTATGCGGGGTCATGGCCATTATCGTATTTTCACCGATCAGTTCTTTTACATAAAACACGTCGGAGTATTCCGGATTTTTAGTGCTAGTGCTCGACCAAAGCAACCGCTGCACTCTGGCTCCTTTATTCTTCAATCTATTCCAGCTTTCACCGGAAAAAGTGTTCTTAAAAGCTTTATAAGCCAGCTTACAGTTGGCGATGGCAATTTTCCCTTGTAAATTTAAAACTTCAGGTGAATCACTTTCAGTAATCAAGTGATCAACTATAGTGTCAACCGGACTCACCAGAAAAGAAGCGACCGAGGAAACTTGTGAAGGATCAATGCACTTTTCTAGCCCTTTGAGGTAAGCATCTGACGCTCTTTGATAGTGTGAGAGCGAAAACACAGCGGTGATATTTACGTTTATACCTTGAGCAGTTAGAACTTCAACCGCGATAATTCCTTCCGGTGTGGCTGGCACTTTGATCATAATGTTAGGTCGGTTCGCTTGTTTCCAGAAATGCCGGCCTTCATGAATGAGGTGAGCGGCGCTATAGGCGAACGCGGAGGGAAGGTCGAGACTCACGAAACCATCAATTCCCCCGGTTTGATCGTAAAGCGGTCTTAAGAAATCGGCCGCCATTTGAACGTCTTCGATAGTGAGTTTCTCGTACAAAGTTCGTGAATTAAGCTTAGGATCACTTTTGAGGAGATCAGCGAGGGCTTGATCGTAGTCTATAGCTCCAGTTATGACTTTTTCGAAAGTTGCCGGACTGATGATAACGCCGCTTAGACCATCCTCGGCGACTAATTCTTTTAACTCGCTGCTTGTTATGACGCTTCGCCTGAAATAATCTAGCCAAACCGCCTGTCCGTGTTTCTGAAGTTCTTTAACTGGATTCATTTTGCCTCTTTAGTTTTACGGCGCCTCAAAAAATTACCTGCCGGTAATCTTATTTCGAGCAAGAGCGGCTGCGCCAATGACACCGGCTTTCGCTTGAAGACTTGCCCTCGCAATCTTCAAGTTTTTTGCATTTGATTTCAGGGCTTGTTTTCTTAACAAATCTTCAACAATTTGGACTAGTGGAGGCAATCCTTCAATAACACCTCCACCTAACACCAAGAGGCACGGATTGAAGGCGTTTACAATGCCAACGATTCCTGCCCCAAGATAATGGCCCGTTCTTTCGACTAATTTTCTAGCTAAGGGGTCACCCTGGTGGTAGGCTTGGCTAACCGTTTTTGCCGTTATATTCTCCAGGCCAACCGCGAGTGATTTCAGCGTCTTGCCTTCACTTGGATTAGCCGAGACTATCTCTTGAGCTCTTTTTGCAATGGCCCAGCCTCCGGCGTAAGCTTCTAAGCATCCCCAGTTGGGGCAGCGACACTTCCGACCTTTGGCCACTAGAGTCAGGTGCCCTAGTTCTCCGAAACTATTGGTACACCCTTTAAGGAGCTCTCCGCCGCTTACTACTCCACCACCTATCCCTGTTCCAACGAAGATAACAACAAGTTCCTTTGCGTTTTTTCCGGCTCCGTAGAGCCACTCCCCAAAGGTTGCCGCTCGAACATCATTGGTAACCATTACTGGAAGATCTATATGGCGTTCCAGTTTTGACTTCAAGGGTTCGTTTGTGAGAGGTAAGTTGGGTGCTTCGATAACAATACCAGAAGGATCAACTTGGCCTGCAACACCAATTCCAAGAGCTTGAGCCCGGCGCCCCTCGTTTTGTAAAGCCCGCACGTTTTCAACAATACCGTTAATGATTTCTTCAGGACCTTTGTAGGAGTCGGTGGGATAGCGATTGATGAAAAGTACAGCACCGTCTTCATCTACGAGGCCTATTTTTATTTCGGTTCCACCCAAGTCTACGCCTATTGTCGAGAGTTTTTCCTTAGTTAGGGCCATATTTCCTCCTTGGCCAAAAAATTATCGTGTGGGATATCCGGAATTAACTCGCCGGAGATTTTCAAATTTTTCTTTTTATTTTAAGGTTATGACTGGCCTAAAGCTAGCTTCTTAGCTTTTTCCAGACGTCTAAGTGATGCTCTAAGGTCAAAGATGATTGTGCAGAAAGGGTGCGACACCCAGTGTAGTTTCCGTACCCGCGGAACTCCACAATTTAGGTATTAAAGATAAAACGCTCACGCCTTAGAAAAAATAAATTAATTAAAAATAAAAAAAAGGGAAATTGGAAATGGGGTCGAATAACTCAACACGTGAGATCAAAAAAAGTTTTACCCTAGAAGGTGCTCCGGTAAAGATTTTGGCAAACGAAGAGGGAGGGGGAAGTTTCCAGAGAACCTTCTGGGGTGTTTTTTTGCCATTATCTTAGCTCTTTTCTTCTTAGGTTTTCTCCCAAACCTGTTCGGAACCTATTACAAGACGGATCAAATTTATGGCCTGCTTTTTTCCCAATTTCGGATAACCTTATCCGGGTACTTGAGGCATGGGTTTGATGATATTGGACCGGAGCGGTCACTAAATTTTCGGGGAGACAGAGGGGCCAACTTCTTTTTTCTCAAGGGTTGTGAGTAGTACACGTTTAAAGGCCTCGACGACTGCAGGATCAAATTTATGGCCTACTTCTTTCTCAATTTCGGCTAACGCTTGCCACAGTGGTTTAGCGGCCTGATATGGTCGGTCGGTTGTCATCGCATCATAGGCATCAGCGACGGCAATAATCCGGGCCCCCAAGGGAACCGTTCCTTTCTTCTTTTCTTCTTCAAAGAAGTAACGGTGGTGTGCTTGGACAATGGGTATCGCGTTCTCAAGGACAGATCCGACTAAGCCTAAAAGCTTCGCCCCTTTTTCACTGTGTTTATCGATAAGTTGCTTTTCTTCTTTAGTTAGATGAGCTGATTTTTGTAAGAGATCGAGACTTACCTCAACTTTTCCGATGTCATGCAGAAGGCCCGCTATTCGCACATTTTCTACCTCATCCCGTGTTAGATGCATGGCGATCGCTGTTTCCATGGCATAGTCCGCTACTCTCACCGAGTGGCCTTTGGTATAACGGTCATGAGACTCGAGGTACTTAGAGAGGATTTCTAAAACTCCGATGTAAGCTACTTTTAGCTGTTCGACTTTGGACTGTTTTTGTTCGTACAGGTTACCGACGAGAAGTCCCGTAAGAAGAAGGAAAAATGCCCAAACTAAAACGTCCAAAACGATTTTCTGAAGCCCACTTTCGCTTGCTAGTAGGAAGGGTCCAACGATAAAAAAGAAGGCCACAAGAAGCACACTAGCTACGCTTGTCAATATCGCACTTTTTTTACCGAGAAAATAACCTGCGAGAAGAACCGGGAGGTAATAAAAGTCTAAAAATGCTGTTTTGGAAAAAGCAAAAAGGAATATAAGCTCTATCCCAAGAAATAGAACTACGACAAGAAGTGCTTCAAAGTGAGAATTTATAAAGGCCTTAAACTTGTCCATCGCACCTACTTATTTTTAGGGATTACTTTATGTATCGGCAAAGGCGCGAAAAATTTAATTCATTTTACAAGACTATTCTCGCTTCACTATTTGTGGTTAGAGGTTATAATAAAGGGTCTGGATTCTTGAAGTGTTTGTTAGCGTGGAGGAGGCGTGACCAAGAAAACTGGTAAAAGCGCAGTTCGTCGCGAAAAAGTATGTTTAGGTGAGTATGTATTGTAAAAAGATCATCGTTAAGAAGCCAACAACTACTCCGCCGGTAGCCTCTTTTTCAAAGCCATGACTATGGGACTCTGGAATAAGTTCATGTGAAACTACATAGATCATGGCTCCTCCAGCAAAAGCAAGGCCGAATGGAACCACTGATTTAATAAATCCAAAGGAAATAAGCCCTATGAAGGCCGCTAAGGGTTCGGCTAGTCCCGAAGCAGTAGCCCAAAAGAGACTTTTGAAGCGTGAGACACCCGCTTGGCGCAAAGGCGCAGCTACCGCCAGACCCTCAGGCATGTTTTGAGCTGCAATGGCTAAAGCGATGACCAAACCAAGATTTGGAAGGTTGGAAGCGTATCCCACACCTACGGCTAATCCCTCAGGCAAGTTATGGATAGTTATGGCCAGTGCTAGAAGGATTGCCCGCTTGAAAGTTAAGGTGAGCGGTTTTTGACTAAAGTGCGGCTCAAGATGGGGAATAAGAGTCTCCAAGAAATAAACAAAGGCCGCACCAACCGCAATTCCGAATAGCGCGAGGTATAGGCCTCCTTCATCTATGGCGGGAACGATTAGAGTGAAACTGGCGGCCGAAAGCATAACACCTGCAGCAAACCCCAAAAGAGCGTCATAGATTCGTTCCGGTATTTTTTTAAAAAAAATGACTGGAAGGCCTCCGACGCCTGTGGCTAATCCCGCTAAGAGGCTCGCTAAAATTGCTTGTAACATTTTGGCTCTTTCAAAAATTCAAAATAGTTTAAAGCTTCATTCCAGACTCATTATAGCCAAAAGGGAGCGCATTTATCTTTGAAATAGCCGAATCGTCTCTTCGAAATTGCATACATTCAGGGCTTCACGTATCATTAAATTGGTTTAAAGTTCACGGAGAAATTTATGAGAAGTCTTCAAAAGTCTTATAATTCTTTCATAAATGAAATAAAACTATGAACTATTAACTAGGAGCTATAAACTAAAATTGCGCAGCAATTTTGGGGTGATTAGCTCAGGGGGAGAGCGCTACCTTCACACGGTAGAGGTCGTAGGTTCAAATCCTACATCACCCACCATTTTGTTTTGAGAAACGATAAAACTCGAACCATAAAATGTTTTTGTAGGTTTCATCTCAGGAAATTCAGACAAAATTCATTATTTTACCGTTTTATCCCCCTAAAAGACTGTTAATTATTGAAAAGCGCGATTGTGAAAAAAAGCGGACTAACATCTACCGACAAGCGTAGCTTCAGAATACTTTGCATAGAACACTTGACACTCTTTTTTTAGCCGAAAATAATATATTTGGGCATAAAGGTTAAAAGTCGCCCTGAGGGAGTGCGTGTGATTAAAGAGTTTGAGATATTGGGTGAGGTTCAGAAGATAGATCTAAAAATTGACGAGATAAAACGCGAGCAAAAACAGTCATCCGAGAAAGAGAACTTGGATTTTTTAAGAAAAAAGCTTGCAGGTGCGCGAACTGCGGTTGACACAATGAAAGAAATCCTAAAAAAAGAGGAAAAAGTGTTAAGAAGAGAGGAAGGGGAGCTGGAAGCAATATCATCAAAGGTAGAAAAAGAGGAAAAAAGGCTTTATGATGGCACAATAACCGATCCCAAAGAATTAAGGGGTATTGAACGAGAGACAACTCATCTTAAAGAAAAGCGCGATGAAATGGAAACACAACTTCTAAAAAAGCTGGAGATAATCGAATCTATCCAGGAAGAGATCGAGAATCTACAAAATGAGCTTAAAAAACTTTTTGAAGATGAAAAGGAAAGCGAGAAAAAGTACGAAAGTTTACTAATCAAACTATACAACGAACTTAACCAGATTAAAGAAAGAAGACATCAACTCGTCGAGGATATTCGACTAGAAACTATCACACTTTATGAGAAGGTGAGAGTGGAAAGAAGCGGTTTAGGCGCGGTTGAGTTGAAAAATGGGATCTGCCAAGGTTGTCACCTTGAGCTACCGGCGGAAGATATAGACAACATTATAAACACCAAAGAACTTCGGCAGTGTCCATATTGTACGAGAATCATTATTCGATAAAACAAAGAACTTGCAAGTCCTGCAGATAAATTAGCGAAGCGATTCCTAAATTCACTTGCGAGTTAATCAGTGAAATGACATTAAAAGTGGATAATAAAGTGGATAAGAGGTTACGCAAAAAGTAGAGCCCCAAGTAACCTTCTTAGGCTTCCTTGTACTCCCTTAAACTTCCCTTTCGTGCTCTCTTAGTAGATCCCCTACAGCCAAGCATACACTCAACTATTTTAGTTTCTACCTACAGAGCCGCTACTGGTCGTTTAAGGTTTCTCAGACTACCTTAGCCGATTCCTCGGGACTCTAAGATCAATATAAATCTATTCGGACAGGTTGTCAAGTATTTTTTTAAAGTTTTACAAATTTTTTTGATAAATTTAATATTACTTTAGCAAAACAAATTTTTTTAAATCTTAATTTCTGGAGAAAATTATGCAAAAATTTGAGCTCAAAAAGGGTCTAATTCAAGTGTATACTGGGGGCGGGAAGGGTAAAACATCTGCGGCCCTCGGACTTGCT